>JAKPFN010000088.1 GCA_029551395.1 Armatimonadota bacterium
ACCAATCCCGACGCCTGGTATATGTATGCGGATGCTCTTTCTTACAAGATATCAGACATGCACCTGCGTATGGAGCGGATTTATCCTTTCTATCAGAAAGCTGCGGATTTGTATCCCCGAGAGAACTCGAACACCTGGCGGAACCACATAGCACTGTTCAGAAATTTCCGCATTCTGGAAGGTGATCCTCCCAAAGAAAAGGTGCTGCACATAACCGATGAGCAGATAGAATATATAACAGAGAACTGGACCTGGTGTACGGCCATTATGGAGGCGGCATCGCGAGGAATACTCAGGTTCGAGAACACTTATAGAATCTATGATGAGGAGTTCGATAACCGCGCAAGCTGGGATCCCAAACCGTTTATGGGCAAGCTGTTCAACAGAGGCGAAGTCGAGACCTTGATGAAGTTTACGGACTGGACAGCTTCAGACTGCTGCGGGATGGACACCGGCCCGGACCGTTCGTCATCTGTAAACATAGGAATCAGGACCTGGGACACTCTTTATCATGAGTGGAACCACGCTCTGGATTGGGCTATGACCTGCCCTGAGCTTGGAATAGGCGTTCCATGTACCCATTCATCGGACTGGACGGGCTTCCAGCCTATCTCAAGCATGGGAATGGGCCATCATTCTACTAACCGTTATTATATGACTCCTGGGATGTATCGCTATGTAAGGGGAACCGACCCGATAACGACACCGCATATCACTGACTGGCTTGTTTCTGAGCCTTATCAGCTCATACCCGACGCAAAAGAAGGAGAACTGGATACGGAAGCCTGGTGGAAACGTTACAGCAGGATTACCACTCGTGTTTCTCCTCCTGATATCGAGACTCTGAATGTAAAACCGGTAGCAGAAGATGGTTATGTCGATCTGAAAGCTACCTGGCCTGGGCATCCGAAGAATACCTACGCATTTGCCAAGACCTATGTGTATTCTCCCAAGAAGCAGAAGGTCAGAATGTGGATAGGCGCAGACGACAATATGCGAATGTGGCTGAACGGCGTGCTCATCCAGAAGGGAACAAGCTACTGGAGCGATGTCCTCTTCCGAAACGCCAAAGAAAAGGACCAAATGGCTAAAGGTGTGATGCTTGAGAAGGGCTGGAACAGCCTGATGGTGCAGATAACGAGCGTCCAGCAGGGAGATACCTGGATGATAGCCCCTGAAGATGAAAAACCGGATGCATGGGGATTCTCAGTGCGTATCTGCGACATGTATAACAGGGAGGTTTCCGGTATAAAGTGGCAGTCAAAGATGCCAGACGGCTTCAGGACACCCAAGGCGTTCGTCATAGACCTGAAGTCTCCAAAGACTTATTCATGGGAAAAGGTTGCTGATGATTATACAGTGCTTACCCCTGAACTTACCATAGATGATCTCAGAGCCATCACCGGCTACAATACCATGACAGCTACAAATGAGATATTCTTCGACCTTTCCAAAGAGAATATAGACCCGGCCATCAAGCCGTGTGTCATTGATAAGGCTGATCCTGATATTGTGGCATTGAACAATCATCTTAACTGGTATTTTGTTGAGGATGGGGAACTGTGGATGTTCCCTAAGGAAATGATGGCTGTAGTCAGATACAAGCGGGGCAATGAGACCCGTGACCTGGTTTTTCTCAGGCCGGAGGTCTACGAGAGTTATTTGAAACTGCTCAAAGTTACTCCTGAAGCAAAGAAACTCGGGATCAAGAGGCATTCTGATCAGGTTATCGGTTACTTCCTTGTTCAGCGCGATGACTGCCCAAACGGCCGAATTGTGCTTGTGGTAGATACATATCTTGGAGACAAGCTGCCTGTTGATGAGGAGGATTTGCTGGATATTAAAGGATTGAGGTAGAACCGCAGATTTCCCAGATAACGCAGATTTCGCAGATGGTGGAATGTGATAGACTATCTATAGTTTTCAACCATCTGCGGAATCCCTTAATCTGCGAAATCTGTGGTTCAAAACATAATAACTGGCCACACCACCCATCACTTCATTCGGCTTCGTGAGTGAGGTGAATCTGATAGAGGAGAGGATTAATGTATAGGTTATTGTTCGTTGCACTGCTTATCGCATTATATGCTCTAATGGCAGTGCCTGCCGCTGCAGAGGATAATCCGCATGACGGCTATATGTTTTGGCTGCCTTGCGGAGAATTGAAGCTCGGTGACGCGGCCAGTATGAAAGAATTCAACTACACTTATGATGAAAATGGCGGAAGCTTCACTGTTCCGCTCAGGCAGACTCGATTTGATGTTCCTGCTGGCCAACTGGTAATCGTCAGGAATGCATCTATACAAAAAATCGTGACCAGCGTGTTGAATACAGGTATCAAGTTCACGGTTGATGGTCAACCTGCCGGTCAACTTGGTGATGTAACATTCGTTCCCCGCAGCCTCACTAACGGGAAAAAGCAAGTAAAGATTGAATTTGAGACTAATCCATTTGTCATAGTTGAAAGCTACAGATTCTACTATACGGATGATGCTGACAAGCTCGGAATCCAGATAGAAGGCAGCCTGGAAGACGGCGCTATAAGACCAAGCGATCTCGGTACCGGTTATCTCTATCTTCTTCACCCGGTTAACCCAAGCTATTCTTACGCCAAGGCGATATTCGAGAAGCACGCAAAGGCCGCTGCTACTCCAGAAGCTGCCAGACACCTCCGCCGCCTTGTCAGATGGTGCGATGCCGGCATGCAGTTCAAGAATATCAGAACCGGCGCTGGTTACTATAACCTCGGGCTTTACTCAATGGTCAACGGTTTCTGGGACCTTGCCTACGACTGTTTTACCAAAGCCACCGAACTGCTGCCGAATAATCCCGATGCATGGTATATGCTCGGTGATGCTTCCAGTTATAAATACTCCGACCTCAGTATGAAGATGGAGAAGTCTTATCCCTACTACAGAAAGGCCGCTGATCTGTATCGCAGTGACAACTCCAACACTTACAGGACCTTCTTTGGGTTCTTCAAGAAGCTCAGAGTCAAGGACGGAGATAAGGAAATCGTGCTCAATATGACCGATGAGCAGATAGAATACTCCAAAAAGATGTGGGAGTGGTGCACAGCCCTGATGGAATCGGCTTCCAGAGGTGCGCTGAGGCTTGAAACCACTTACAACGTCTATGAGGAAGAATTCGACAGCACCAACGAGTGGAACCACAAGCCATACGAAGGGCTTTTCAACCGTGGCGAGGTCGAAACATTCGTTAAAATGACCGGCTGGGGCGCATCCGCCTGCTGCGGGCATGACTGCGGCCCAAACCGTTCCGCGTTCATGAATATGGGCATCAGGGAGTGGGATGTATACCTCCATGAGTGGAACCATTCTCTGGACTGGGCTATGATTTCGGGTGAGCTTGGAATCGGTGTACCTACAACTCACTCGTCTGACTGGTGCGGCTTCGAGCCTATCTCCAGTATGGGAATGGGCCATCACTCGCTTAACAGATACTACATGACACCAGGTATGTACCGATATGTCAGGGGCAGCGATCCGATAACTACGCCCTACATCACAGATTGGCTGGTAGCAAAGCCCGTAGAACTTGTTCCGGCAGTCTCCGAAGAACAAATAATGGATGAAAGGTTCTTCAATGAATGGACAACTCAGACTCGTAAGAAGGCAACTCAGGTAACGCTGCCGCGCCGGTCTGAATTCACAACCAAAGTCGTCGCAGATGACGGTTATATCGACCTCAAGGCTACTTTTAGCGATTTGAACGAGCTGCCTCAGAATATTTATACCTTCGCCAAGACCTATGTATATTCCCCCAAGAGGCAGAAGGTAAGGATGTGGCTTGGCGCTGATGACAATATCCGCATGTGGCAGAACGGCAGGCTGATACATAAAGGCACAACCTATTGGTCATGCGCGCTCTTTACGGAATGCAGGGAAAAAGACCAGGTAGTCAAAGGCGTGATGCTGGAAGAAGGCTGGAACGAGTTTGTAGTCCAGATTACCAGCATCCAGAGAGCACCTGACTGGCTTGGAGGCAATCCGCCGGATCAGTGGGGATTCTCCGTTCGCATCTGCGATATGTACAACAGAGAGGTTCCCGGTCTTCGTTACCTTTCACAGGTAGTTGGGCTTGATTATTTCTCGGACGTTATTTCGTATAAGTCGAACCTGAATCCTAAATCCCCGAAGACTTACTCCTGGGAAAAGGTAGCGCATGACTACACTATGCTCATTCCTCAGCTTACCATAGATGATCTCAGAGCCATCACCGGCTACAAGACCATGACAGCCACAAATGAGGTGTTCTTCGACCTTTCCAAAGAGAATATAGACCCGGCCATCAAGCCGTATGTCATAGACAAAGCTGATCCCAAGGTCGTTGCTTTGGACAACCAGCTTAACTGGTTCTTCTCACCAAAGGAGTTTGCTGCCGTTGTCCGTTACAAGAGAGGCAGCCAGACAAGAGACCTGCTCTTCCTGAGACCGGAGGCTTACGAAAGCTATCTGAAGCTTATCCAGGTTACTCCTGAGGCTAAGAAACTCGGGATTAATCGGCACATTGACCAGGTAATCGGCTACTTCCTCACTGAGCGTGAAGAAAGCCCGAATGGCCGGATTGTGCTGGTCGTAGATACTTACCTTGGAAACAAGCTCCCGGTAGATGAAGAAGACTTGCTGAACATCACCAACCTCAAGTAAATAACTGCTGTATATAAGCGGTGGAGAATAGCACTCAGGCTGCTCTCCACCGCTTTTTATTTAACTGAATGCCTGCATGTGTTTAGTTATGACAAACTCGCGGTACTCAGGTAATACAATCGGAGGTGATGGTATGCAAGTCGAAGATATTATGACTTCTAACCCTGTATGCGCCGAACCGTCCACTTCGCTTCAACAGGTCGCTCAAATGATGATTGATTGCGACTGCGGGGGCATCCCCGTCTGCGAACGCGGCACAAATCGGCTAGTCGGCTTTGTAACCGACCGGGACATCGTATGCCGGATATTGGCTAAAGGGATGAATCCACTCGAGTATACTGCTCGAGACGTGATGACCACGGACCTACACACCATAAGGCCGACTGCCTCGGTAGACGATGTCATCCACACAATGGAGCGGTTCAAAGTTCGACGAGTTCCGGTTACAAATGAAAGAGGAGAAATCCTGGGCATTGTAGCACAGGCTGATCTTGTCAGACGAGCTATGCCTAAACAACCTGAGATGACTGAAGAGTTCGAGGAGGCATTAGAGGAAATCTCGGAACCAAAGTCTGCTGTCTAGCGGGCTTCAGCAGCCGGGTGTCAGATACCAGGGCACCCGGCATACTGCCTTATTGACCATCTGTTCCCCCCAATTCGCCCCTTTTACAGGTAAATTTACCTGCATCTAATGCTAAAGTATTACATGCATGTAATACTTTTAACGGACTAAAAATACGACAAATGGGCAATTGTGGCTGATGCAATGAATGGGTACAATTATGAATGATGGTCGGCAGGCAGTCTGTAGTCAGAAATGGACGGATTCTCTGAACGATTTGTTTAGCCGCCTCGAAGCATCCTGCAGGCGGATGCTTCGGCCAAAGACATAAGGGACATTGGCCATTCCCCGCCGCCGGGTCCTCTGTGTATTGGCGCCGGCCAATTTTTTCCAATTATGCTCCGCCCAGACATCAGACCTGGCCTTCATTTTCCGGGAACGGAAGCCTTACCTTCACATTCGTGCCCTCGCCAATTGCGCTTTGCATCAGGACTTCTCCGTTCATTTCCTTGACCCGTTCCTCGATTCCTAACAGCCCCAGGTGGCCTCTTTCGCTTGCGCGTCTGCCATCTTCAAGGTCGAATCCTTTACCATCGTCTCTGACTTCCAGGTCGATTCCGTTTTCTCCGGACTTGATGGTTATCCAGACGTTTGTCGCTTTAGCATGTTTTACAACGTTAATTAACAGCTCGCGCAGTATCTGAAAAGCGGTCAAAGAAAGCTGTGGAGTGAGTACATCCTCAGCAACATCGACTTCTGTATTTATAGCAAATCCCCCACGAGAAGATGCTTCCAGAGCAGAGCGTTCAACAGCTTGCACAAACCGGGACGGATCCGGCCCCATTAATCTGAGCTGAGACAAATAAGAGCGGACATCCGCAAGCCCCTGGGTAGCAATCTCATGCAGCCGTTCTATGGATGTTATAGCCTTATCCGGGTCTTTATCGATAAGCAATCTGCATCGTTCGAGATAGAGCTTGATGGCGCTTAGTGTCTGCAGGAAGTTATCGTGCAGGTCTCGGGCTATTCTAAGGCGCTCCTCTGATGCGGCGGTGTCTTTAAGCCGTTCCAAAAGCTGTATGTTCTCAATAAGCGGAGCAGCCTGTGCGCCAATAAGGTCAAACAGTTCAATATCGTAGTTGGAGAAACCTCTGGGAAGCTTATCTGCTACATAAAGCACTCCAACAGGCACATCTCGTACGTAAAGCGGCACTGCTGCAAGTGATTTGACCAGACACTGCTTTGAAATCTCTACCGGCAGGCGAGGATCTTTCCTGAGATGATTGTTGATTATAACAATACCTTTGTCCAGGATATTTTGTGGAGACCAATCACTGAGAGTAGCTACAAGCGAGTTGACTTCACTTACGGATACGCCCTGCGCGATAGGGAAAACCAGGTTTTCTTCGTCACTTTTATGAGGAATGAACCAGCATTTCTCCGCGCCGACCAGACGAGCCGTTTGAGAAACAAGGAGCCGGATAATCTCTCTTGATGTAGATAGAGAAGCCATCGCAACAGCAAGTTCATTAGCTACAACAAGGCGCGTTTGGTAGCTGTGCTGGCGCTCCGACATGTGACCGAACAGAAAAGCCAGTATGAACAGGAATCCTGTGTAGCCCAGGAACATCGGAACGTAGATGTGATACCTTGGCGGAGACATGGCTACGGTTGTATACATCAAAACACTTGCCGCAAGCCCAAGGATAGCTATCTGAAGACCGAATCTGGTAGAAACGCTTACTACATAGAAGACATACCACAGGTAGAACGGAGTCAGAGGCGCATAACTGGCCCAGATGATGTTGGATATCAGGATGACCTCGATAAAGCTCGAAAAGATGGCTGCGGTTCTTATCCACTTTGGAAAATACCGGACAACAATCCACATAGCCAGGCTGTAAGCAACAAACAAGGTGACTGTACCGTTCAACCATGCCCTGTTGGTACCACTTTCCGGAGGCATTGTGGCGGTAATGACGGCAGTAGCGATTGTAAGGATGATACGGACATCAGCAAGCGTCCGTTCCAGCGCTACAGACTCTTTTCGTATTGTATATGGTGCCTCTGTAGGCATTGTCTACGCCTTCGCCAGCCCGTGACGGATTGCAAATCTGATTGCTTCAGCACGGGTTTCGAGTTCCAGCTTTTCAAGTATCCTGCTTACATGGACCTTGACAGTGTGCTCACTGATAAAGAGAACATCAGCTATTGCGGAGTTTGACCTTGCCTCTCCCAGCAGCCTGAGCACTTCCATCTCTCTGGCAGTAAGAAGAGACAATTTAGCCGACTCATCGGCCTCAGACCGTTTAGAAATACCCTGAAACAACCTGCCGGTCAATCCGGGAGGCAGCCAGCAATTGCCTGATGCCACAGTCCTGATAGCCTCAACAAGCTGTGAAGATGCCGTATCCTTCAATAAATACCCCCTTGCACCAGCTTGAATAGACCGCGCAAGGAGTTCATCGTTGTCAGCACCGGTAAGAATGATGGTTTTGGTACCCGGTACCTCAGTTCCAACCACTTCCAGAGCTTCAACTCCGCCAAGCTCAGGCATGATGAGATCAAGAAGCAGGATGTCCGGTCTGAGTTCGCGGGTTTTGCGGATAGCATCGACTCCGGTCACTGCCTCACCGACTACTGTGATATCGTCAAACTCATCTAGCAGTCCCCGGAGTCCTTCCCGGAGAATTGCATGATCATCAGCAATCAGGACAGTAATAGACTGCTTAGGTGTCAGATTGTCTTGCACTTTGTCCTCCTCCAGTATGCCCAGGCCAACAGAATACTTAAGTAATACTTAAGTATTACATGCTTTTACTACTTTCGGCCAATGGAAAATAGGCCATTTGGGCAATTGCCTCGGCCTTCTACTGCGCTTAAAATATATACAGGAGGCTAAGGGCATTCATATATTCATTGGAGATGCTCGACAAGGCAAATATACACCCGCAGACCTGTTATGGTCAAGTTATATGCAGATTGGGGCATAATATCTAGTGCAGGAACCGATTAAAATGAACAGGCGAGGTTTCACGCTGATAGAACTGCTGATAGTGATATCGATCATCGCCATTCTGGTGGCGATGCTTCTGCCTGTACTCCTGCAAGCCAAAGATACAGCAAAAATGCGGACCTGTGCCTCTAATTTAAGGCAGATAGGCACAAGTATCCGGCAGTATGCAGATGACAACCAGGGCTTTGGACTGCCGCTCTCTCCGCAAATATACCCAGCCAAATGGAATCTGTATGTAAATCCGCTGCTGCCTTATCTGAAGCAGGCTCCAACTCCTTTAGGTGTGCGCAACCAAAGCAAACGGGTTTGGATCTGTCCTGGCGATGTAGCCAGAGGTAATCAACTTCCTGCATGGTCTGTATTTGGGTCGAGTTACCAGTATCCAGGGCCTGGTGCATATATTTCATCGAAGTATAATGCCGATGCTGAAATAACGCCGCCAAACAGCCCGCGTAAGCTGGATGCCTGGCTGCGGCCCAGTAGAGATTTTCTGGTAGCTGACTGGTCTTCAATACATCACAGAGGGCAGCCGTCAAACCAGCCACAGTATGAATACCATACTGTACATGGGTTGGAGCATAACATGAAGTCTTACAACATTTTGATGCTTGACCTGCATGCAACCACCTGTACAAAGTCAGACATCGACCATCGTGCGGGCAAGTCAGCTCAGTTCATCAACTACGTGCTTTATGAAGACAATCCATACTCAGGGTCACAGATTCCAACAGACATACTGCCCTGATTGGCAAATAAGCAATAATAACAATTGACTCAGAAAGCGGAGCCTGGAAATACCCAACCGGCTTCGCTTTTTTATTCATAGCTGAGCAGTTTGACTGGTAAGATTACCAGCAGGTGATACTCCCATGCCGTGGAATGTAATAGAAGGATACCTAAGCCTGCTAAAAAGGAGGCATACTCCAATACTATGAACCAGATTGATGTAAAGCGAGTTGAAGAAGTAAGAACCAGTTACGAGGCTAACCGATTTCTGGAACTTGGATGGATGTTGCTTCAAGTATTTCCTGCCACGAGCTTTCATCCCCAGGACCGGTACCCTACTTATGTAATGGGTTGGGCCAGAGATACCAAGCCCACCTATCCTCCTAACTAACCGTCAAAAAGGTAAAACATGACCTGTTATGAGGTGTGTAAAGCCAAGGCTGAATAAACCTCAGCTTTATACCCCTCACATCAATCAACACTTCTCACTGCTTACGGCTGCTTACTTTGCGACTTGCTCAGGTTCGCGCCGGACACGCGCTAAGGCAGCTTCCACATTTGCCACTGCTGGAATATACTTGTCAAGTTGAAGTAGTCTAAATGCTCTTTCAGCCGGACCGCATAATCCTGCGACAATAAGCATCCCGCCTAATTCCTGCAATTTACGGAATTGTTTGATAATAAGTCTGAAACCGGGGGTTTCAATATACTGCAGTTTGCTTGCGTCCAGGATTACAGTCTGATGAGGTTTTTCCTCAATTTGCTTGATAATGCTTTCGAGCACTTCGGCGCAGTGGTCATCACATGCGCCCTTTGGGCTGATAACTACAGCCTCACCCAGCGTTTCCACGTCGATGTGCATTGCGCCAGGGCCTGACTCTAGCTGCTTCATACGCTCTAACCTCTTCCTTCCTCGCCTGCGGGGTTAGCTGACGGACTAGGGTAGGAAGATACCCATCCTTCACCATTGGAGGATTCGCCCCAAATACTGGGTTCCCCGCTCCCGGACTCACGGGATTAGGCGTTTACCTACTAGATTGTAGGCTGTAAAGTCAGATAATCAAACTTAAATTTCTTTCTCCATAAGTAATTACGTATGTCACCATTGACTAGTTCCGCCTGCCTGGTAAAAACCGGCAAATATTCCTGAAAAACAACCATAAATGGTGTATCGGACAAAACATGAAGTCGTGGATTACCCTTAGTATACCCCTTATACGCTTTTAATGCCAACCTCCTGAGGAAACTGCAGCTATTACACCGCTATAGTCATATAATCAGCCGAGCGTTTATAATATACCAATGACTATACACTCGGGTGCTACACCCATACTCGGGCTAAATTTGCAATTTAGCCCGGAAAAATATGCGAGGGATTTATAATCCTGGTAATTGATATTTTAGATAATCATTCGGGATAGTCCAGCGGGAGGAATTGCAAATTCCTCCCGAGAGATGAATTTCTCCCGAGTATAGAGGACCCGAGTATAAGTACTGAGTATAGGGCTGATGATATAGTCCGCAGGGTACTTGGGGATTAATGTCTTGGAGTACCGTTATGTTACCAGCCGAAGCAGTCAGGATATAATAAAAACGACCAGCACGATATGAGGTTAAGATAGGAGCAGTAAATGGCAGATTACAGAGCGAAATATTTCAGCAGAACAGAAGGCGAGTTTCCTGAGGAAGTAAAAATCCTCGGGGCAGAGTATACCAAAGTCGAGGATCTTCGTTATGGAACGAATCCGCATCAGGCAGCAGCATATTATCGGCCCAAGGGATCGACCGGTCTGCCTTTTGCCGACATGGAAATTCTGAAGACCGGCAAGTCTGGGCTTTCGGAAACTAACCTGTCTGATATTCACCACGGGATTTCTATAGTCAAATACTTTGTTTCTCCCGCCTGCGCCGTGATGAAGCACATGAACCCAAGCGGCGCTGCGGTAGCGCAGCCAGATGAGTCTCAGCTCGACGCATACATCCATGCCAGAGATGCCGATGCGCGTGCGGCCTTTGGCGGAACTGTCTGCTTCAACACTCCGCTTGATGTATCAACGGCGGAAGAGATTATGCAGACTGTGGTAGAAGTCGTAGCCGCGCCTGATTTCGAAGAAGGAGCGCTTGAGGTTCTCAGCAATTATGACCGTTACAAGAAAAACAGGGAAATCAGGGCAATCCAGGTGCCGAATATCGCATCTCTGCCTAAGTTCGTAGGAGATCCCGCTGCTCCGACTATAAAAGTGCTGGGAGACGGTTCATTGATAGTTGCAGAACCGCTTTTAACAAAAATCCGATCTGATGCCGACCTGATTCCCGCAGTTACCGAGCATCCGAAGCATGGCAAAGTAGAAATCAAGCGAGTTCCCACAGAAAAAGAGTTTGATGACCTGCTCTTTGCCTGGTATGTGAACCTGAACGTCCGGTCTAATGGAGTGGTAATTGCCAGAGATGGCGTGACATTGGCAGTTGGAACAGGAGAACAGGACAGAGTTGGGGCTGTGGAACAGGCAATCGACAAAGCAAAGCGGAAATTCGCAGGAGATACCGATTTGAAAGGCGCATCACTGTCTTCTGACGGATTTTTCCCGATGCGCGATTCGATAGACCTGTGCGCCGCAGCCGGAATAACAGCTATCATCCAGCCAGGAGGCTCTATAAGAGACTGGGAAGTCATCGAGGCCGCCAACGAACACGGCATCGCAATGGTATTTACAGACGAGAGGATATTCTCTCATCATTAAGCAGTCTGACCGAGATAATATTATCGTGGTAGATGGTAAGCATATCATCTACCACAATATGCAATGTCCTATATCCTCTCCAATGGCACGATGCCCAGCACATTCATCACATTAGCCAAGGTCTGCCTGAATGCTGCAACAAGAGATAATCTGTAAGCCCTAAGCTCAGGGTCCTTGATTTTGATGAACGGCACGCGCTCTTCTGCTTCAGGATCAGGATTTTCGTAGTAATCGGTAAACGCTGAGGCCAGGTCGAATGCATATCTGGCAAGCCCAGAAGGAGAACGCTCCTTACCTGATCGCTCCAGCACGGACGGATACTCCTCGATGATCCTAATCAGGTTCATCTCCGGCACTGTGACCTTCTCTGGAGTGCTGACTTTGGTGAAATCGATTTTTCCTGCCTTAGCCAGTATGCTACAAGCTCTGGCATGGGCATATTCAATGTATATTCCAGTGTCGCCGGTGGTCCGCAGCGCTTCGTTGAAGTCGAAAACTATCATTTTATTGATTCCGAAGCGGGACATAAAGTATCTTACTGCAGCGGCTGCAAGGATTTCTGCCGTTTCACGCTTCTCGACCTTTTCCATCAGCCGCTCTATCATCCGGTTCAGCAGGTCATCAGCCTTGACACCCAGACCTTTTCGCCCGGACATGGCTTGAATACCTGCCTGATCAACATCTTCAGACTGCTCGCCCAGTTCCGCAGCAGCACTGGCAGACAGAACGACTATCTCGTAGCCTAAGTGTTCGGAGTTTTTGGCTTCTCGAACATATCCAAGCTTTCTCAAGGACTGGTATACAATTTGTTGAGCGTAACTCTGCCTGACATCGATGACATTTATCACCCGTCCGGCATGACCGAACCGATCCATCTGCTCGCCATCCGGAGCCGTGGTAAAAAGTTCCTGGCCGTTCGGTTGTATGCCCCAGAGCTTGTAAAGGAAGTCGTTTTCCAGCACACCGAACTTCCACATCTGATAAGCGATATCTTTTCCGGTATAGGTGACCGTTCCGTTCGACCGCACCAGGATTTTATCCTCACTGCGGACGCCATCTTTGGTCTGGACAAGTCCCCGGCCATACCTGACTACCCAGCAGCCGGCATTTGGCCCTTTGGTCTCATAGACTACAGCGCCTGACTGCTTCAGCTTCTCAAATGCTGTCTTCCAGAATCCTCGCTCAAGAATATCCGACTCCCAGTTCAACAAATCGTAGAATATGTTAAGCCTCGCAACAGTTGCCAGGTGAGCATGAACTATCTTCGTCGCCACTTCCTTACCGAATTCGGCGATAGGCCCCTTGTGCGACTCTAGCTCGTGCAGAACCTCCTCACGACGTTTTCTAAGGTCTGCATATTTTTCATACTCTTCCTGCACTCTGGCATACAGATCCCAACACCAATAATCAAAAGATTGGCTGGTATCATATTTCGCCCAAATGTCTGCCAGGTCGGTTGTGTCCACGCCATATACAGGCGCATACATATAGAGCATGCCGACTACAACATCCGCAACCTGCACGCCTGTGTCATCTATATAATTACAGACCTCAACGTTATAACCTGAAGCACGGAGCGTTCTGCTGACCGTATCTCCGATGATTGCGTTCCTGATATGCCCGATATGCATGGCTTTGTTCGGATTGACATTTGTATGTTCTATCAGCACCTTCAGGCGTTTTTTGGACTTGCTTCGGCCGTATGCATCCTTTTCCTTAAAGACCTGCTGCATTACGGACTGCACGTAAGCAGGATGATCTATCTTAAAATTCAGATAACCCGGCGTAGTGACGGATATTTCTCGTATGAACGGCAGATTGATGCCTGCCAATTGCTCTTTAATCTCCTCAGCTATCTGTATGGGCGGCTTTTTGAGCCTTTTAGCCTGGGCAAGAGATACAGCCGTGCTGAAATCACCCATTTCGCGTTTCGGAGGGATGTTGAAACTGACCTCGGTTATATCGAGAATTTGCTTTATTTCTTTCGCAACGGTATCTTGTACGAGCACTACACACTCCAGTCCTATTTTTATAGTGGTTTCTGAGCTATTTTTGAGCCATGTCTTGGAAACTGCTCAGGAGTCGGCTTGATTTTTTTGATTACAATCAGGCTGCGCTGGATATCTGTTCCTGGAAGCGTCAACTCAACGATTTCCGGTCTTCCTCCGCCCAGAGTTCCTATCCCCGGTCTTGCCAGAGCAAGTTCACCTTCCACCTGTGGGCCTTTCATGGCAACAAAGACTCCACCGAGCTTCACAAGAGGAAGGCAATACTCAACCAGGATGCGCATTTCCGCGACGGCCCGTGCAACCACTATATTATAATGTTCTCTATGCTCAGGCATACGGCCTGCATCTTCAGCTCTGGCCTGCAGTATCTCTATATTCGGCGCATTACCTTCTTCAGCCAGATTTGAGATTGTATTAATTACTTCCTCCAAAAAAGACAGACGTTTTCTGGTGGCATCTATCAAAACAACCTTAACATCCGGCCTTACGATGGCAAGCGGAACACCAGGAAAACCTGCGCCGGTGCCTACATCTGCTACGATATCCCCTTTTCTAAATTTAACAGCTTTCAGGCAGGTGAGTGAGTCCAGATAGTGCTTGATTACGATGTCATCCGGGTCCGTAATGGTAGTCAGGTTCATTGTTTCATTCCACTTGAGTAGAAGCTCAGTATAGGCGGAAAATTGAGCTGCCATCGTATCATTGATATTTACTCCCAGTTTATGAGCACCATTGACAAGCAGTTGAGTATCCACACACGCCTCCTGCAGTCCAGAATCTGTCAATCGGACTGCCTGTATATTCTACACTGTCAGAACTCAGGATTACACCCATAAATTTAGCCTGAAACTAATTCAAATTTTCTGCAAAAAACCTATTGACATAGGGAGGAGAGGTTTGGTAATATAAGCGAGTCGCCCAGTGGGGGTAGTTAAACCGCTGGGCGATGTCCTTGGCTGGGGCAGGAAAATCGTTGACAAAACGGGCCCAGTTAGGGTATAATATATT
>JAKPFN010000092.1 GCA_029551395.1 Armatimonadota bacterium
GGTTGGTTTCATCCCCATCCATGTAATGCGATGTTTCATGGCACAAGCTGTTTCCATGTCCCCGAATCCGGTCAAAACACGGCTTCCCTTCTTGACCGCAGACTATACTTGTTATCAACTTATTAACGTTGTTCAACATAATACCGATAATTAACCGGAAAAATGCAGGCACGTCATGGATTAACCACGGAAATGAGGTGGTTTGCAAACCTATCAACTCAACACAATGATCAGATAGCTTCGGAGCCTTTAAGGATCTGCTTGTAGCAAATCACATTCTCCGAAATCGCATAATAGAATGACATTATCACATGCTAATAACAGACCGCATGCGACAGAAAAACCGGACCCGAGCTCTTGATCGTTCCCTCAAATTGGGTTATACTAAAGGCGACGAACATATATATGTCTTATGCATATAGATGAGGTGATCAGTTATATCCTGGAGATTTGGACATGAAAAGCATTTGGAAGCAGGCAACGGTGAAGAGCAAATTTTAGACCTCCGCGTGGAGGGATTTATTGAACCATGCCTCTTGATGCTTCTTGTGGAAAAGCCTTCCCACGGGTATGAACTGATTGACCGACTCAACCAAATCTGGCTGCTCCCTGAAAAGCAGGACTCAGGAGCAGTCTACCGGAATCTTAGGAAGCTCGAACGTGGACAAATGGTGACATCCCAATGGGATACATCATCAAAAGGCCCTGCAAAACGGCTGTATGAAGTGACTCCTGAGGGGAAAAAGCGTCTTGCTGAATGGGCTTCCGCAGTTGACTGGGGCATAAAAGCACTCATTAAGTTTCTCGAACGTTATAAGGCAACATGTCTTGAGGAAAATGAAGACAATGAATCCGATTGAAGACATGCTTGGAAGTGAAATTAAAAAGAAAACAAATCCTTAAATAGTAAGGGGCGTTCAGGCTGGGGCAGGATTTAACATGCTTACCTCAAAAAGTGGTAAGCAAGGTAAGCCTTAAGAAATCTTAACGGAAGGAGGCGCTAAGATGAGAGTTGCCGGACTCATTATTGGGTTAATCGGGGCAATATGGGGAATGTTCGCAGGCCTAGGCGGATGGATAGTCTTTTTCTCAATTGTAGGCGCAATCAGTGCAGCTTGCGCCATGTCTTATCCTAAACATGCAGGAATCATAATGATTGTCGTTGCAGTACTCGGATGGATAGTAGGCACACAGGGATTCCTATGGCAAGGCATTTTATTGCTGGTCGCAGGGATACTTGCATTAGTCGGTCAGAAAGAACTTGATGAGAAATAAATTGATAGCACTGGCTGCTGCCTGCACATGAGTCATATGAGAGTGTGGACTGATAAGGAAGCGGAACTAAAGTATTATCACAGCCCCTGCCTTTACGCCCCGTACTTAATTGCACGTTTCCCGGTAAACGCCGGAAGTCAGGTCTTACTTTTGCCTGAAAACTGATACGAAACATTTAGTTAAAACACGGAGGCATGCCAACTCAATCTGCCTGAAACCACCTAAGCCGACCTGTTCAGTTAATCCACAGTATGTACCGGTACATCAACCAAAAGTGACTGGCGCTGCCGGCTAATACAAACAAGTGGAATATCTCATGAAACCCGAATCGTCCGGGGATGGGATTAGGACGTTTAAGCGCATAAATTACAGCGCCTATAGTGTAGAAAATCCCTCCCACAAGCAACCACACCATTCCCCCTGTCGGCATAGATCTCACAAGAGGCGGTAGAGCAATAACAGCCACCCATCCCATGACCACATAGAACAGGGTATATAACCAGCGAGGCGCGTTCATCCAGAATATTTTCATAATGATACCGAGAACCGCTATCCCCACGATAATACCGAAAATACTCCATCCCCACGGTCCTCGCAGGGGCACAAGACAAATAGGCATATAAGTCCCTGCGATTAGGATGTAGATCATCATATGGTCGATACGTCTTAGGATTTGCGTTGCGCGTTCGGAGAGGGAAAGGCTGTGGTAAACAGCGCTTGCAGTATAGAGCAGAATGAGACTTGCCCCGAAGATCGAAAACGATACTACATGCCATGTCGTAGCATACATGACAGCTGAATGAACAAGCACTATCAGCCCGGGGATGGCAAGTGCCGCCCCAATCATGTGTGTCAATCCGCTTACAGGATCTTTCAGTTCATAGTGCATATCGTACCTCCTAATTGTATTTCCACCCCTATTTCAGCCGGTCTGATTCATAATGGGTTCACCTGTTCAGAGAGTTCTCCTGCCGGGACAAACCGCAGTGCTGTAAGTATACCACATTCTTCCTTGGAAAGGCTCCTTGAGTTTGTACTCTCGAAAGTTCCGGAATTTTACATCTTGTGGTGTGCGGATGCGCAATGCGATAACCGAGACGGCCCCAGCCATACTATACTCGGCGTGGAAAGGAGCATAGCAAATACGCTGAGGCCGTATATCTGGGAACGGGCGCAGTTTTCATATAATAGAAAACCTCAAAGAGCAAGATCAGTTTGACATTGTATCTTCGCCACATTTCTTTGATTTCCTGTCTGCAACTCCCACAAAAAGTCGGGAGTTTTGTTCATCATAGCAAAATACAAGGTTCAACCCTGGTTTTAGTTTTCAGGCGACAAATATCTTGTAGATTCCTCTCCAAAGTTAAGCTTCCTCCCGAACCTACCGAACGGAGAAGGATTTTGCCGCACTATACCGAATACAACACTAATTTTGGATATATTCTCTATTTATGGCTTACGCCTGGATTTTACAGTAGGAGGGACACGTAATCATGATTACGAAATGGTTCAGGAACCTCCGCTTAAGATCAAAAATCATACTGCTGGTAGCGGTACTTGTCATATTCACCGGAATCATTGGTCTGCAATCGGTAATAAACTTGAAGCTCGTCGCTGACAACATCAAAATCCTGGGCGACAACGCGCTTCCTAAGACAGAGCTCATCGGAAAGTTCAGAGGGGAGCTGGGAGATCTCAGATTAGCTGTAACCCGCCACATGTTAGCCTCTACAGAAGCGGAATTCAAAGAACACGAGGCATCGTTCAACCTGGCAAAACAGAAAGGCAGTGAAAGCCTGGAAGCCCTTGGGCTTCTCCTGGTTACCGGAAGTGGCCGGGAATTGTATGATTCCTTGATTGGGCAGTATCAAGGGCAGTTCATGAGTATCATGAATAACTTGATCACCCTTTCAAGAACGGGAGCGTCCCCTGAGATTCTGGAAGCCTATCGGAGACAGGGGTCGGACGCAGGGGACAAGCTGGTAGAGACCTTAGATGAACTTATCGCAGAAATAGAGGCTCATACACACGAAGTAGTAAGCCGGTCTATGGAAGCAGCAGCGATAGGGCGAATAGCTGCTATTGCCGTTCTCGTAGTCCTTTCCCTTGTCGGCCTAGGCATAGGATTCCGTATCGCAAATGATATCTCTAAGCCTGTAAGAGAACTGGTAAGGATAATGAATAAAACTGCGTCAGGAGATCTAACCGAGGAGGTCGTAGTAACGTCAAGTGACGAAATTGGCAATCTCATGAAAGCGTTCGGGGATATGACAAGGAATCTACGAAACGTAATCGCAGAAGCCGTCCTGTCCGCTCATACAGTCGCAGGCACAAGTCAGGAACTGGCTGCCTCAGCAGAACAGTCGTCCATCGCTGTATGCGAAATATCAAGTGTAATAGGCCAAATGTCCGCAGGTATTGAGGAGCAGACAGCAAGCACAAGTGAGACAGCGATTTCAGTTCATCAGCTCAATGAGGCCATAGCGCAGGTTGCCAAAGGCGCTGAATCTCAGGTGCAAAGCGTGCACCGGGCGTCCTCTGTACTGGATAATATGAAGAGGTTTATCGATGAAGCTATAGAGGCCTTGCGAAAGGTGAATTCCGCGTCCCGGCGGAGCGCGGAATCAGCAAGACGAGGCGGCGAATCCATAGAGAACATCATCATCGGTATGGTGCACATTAGAGAAGCAGCGGACACAGTCGCCGCGACCGTAGATGAACTTAATAAGCACTCCGAGGATATCTGTGGAATCCTGGAAGTCATTGATGACATAGCGGATCAGACAAATCTCCTTGCGCTCAACGCAGCGATTGAGGCGGCCAGGGCAGGTGAACACGGTAGAGGCTTTGCAGTGGTCGCAGACGAGGTGCGAAAACTGGCTGAGCGTTCCTCGACAGAGACGAAAGCCATAACTAATCTTGTAACAAGAGTAAGGCAAGCATCTGACAAGGCGGTAAAAGCGATAAATATTGCAAGTGAACAAGTAGAAGCAGGAGGCGCCCTCACTGTCGAAGCAAAGTCCGTCCTCGAAGAAATTGTCCAAAATGCATCCCACATTGAGACACTTATTTCAAATCTCATGCAGTTAGGACAGGACCTTGCTGAAGCCGGCAACAACGCAGCAAAATCCATGGAAGAGATCGTCAGCATATCAGAAGAGAACACCGCTTCCGCTGAGGAGATGGCTGCAAGCTCAGAGGAGGTCGGGCAGGCAATAGATAACATAACCTCTGTCTCAGAAGAGGCTGCTGCATCTGTCGAAGAAATCGTAACGTCGGCAGAACAAGTCAACGTATCTATTAATCAAATAGCTGCATTAGCCGGGGAGTTAGCTAACATGGCAGCGAAACTCCAGGAAGCGGTTAGCGTGTTTAAGATAAGCTGATCTCAATCAGATCCTCTGTTTCCCCAACTTTCACGCCGGAATGTCCCCCGGGGATCAGGGCTTTCCCCGTAGCCATCGATTTTGGGAGGATTTTGCCCTATTATGTCGAATGTTACAAGTATCTTTGGATGGCTTTTCCATCCAACCTTCCAATCGTTGGCCACACACACATGGCTTTCTGCAAAATGCGGGTTTGCAAGTCATGGCAAGCATAGGAATAGGTAGGAGAAAAGGATACTTCGGGTTTTCGACCATTCCCGGAATCTTGCATATTACGTGTTATAACATTACGAGTTGTGTTAGGCCATATTCTTCTTTTCCATGCAGCAGAACCCTTAAGAATTGATGGTGTTTGAGAATCCATGCAAAATGGCATACTAGCGCTATTCAAACCGGCAGGTTCGCCAAGAGATGGGCCAAGCTGCTATGGGAATGTGCTGTTCGGTGAGGTTACTGTCAAAACGCAGTCTATACAACATGAATCTAATTATGACGCAAGTACAGGAGTAAACATGGAGGATCTTGACATGATAAAGGCTATCCTTGAGGAATTGCTGCAAAACGAGCATCCTGCCCAGTTGTCTCAATCTCTTCCAGTGCTTACGTTAGCTGCAATTTTGGACATACAAGACCCGCTGACATCCGGACATTCACGAAGAGTAGGCACGTACAGTGCGCACATAGCCCGGGAACTCGGTTTGTCAAAGAAGGACCAATCAACCATTAGACTGGCAGGTCTTCTCCATGATATCGGGAAAATCGGTATCACAAAAACTCATCTCTATAAACCCGCCAAGCTCTCAGACGAAGAAATGCACGAGATGAAGAGGCATGTAATCCTAGGATATGAAATCATAGTCGAAGTGCCTGATCTTGTTAATATTGCATACCTTGTCCTACACCATCACGAGCGGATGGACGGCAGTGGTTATCCCCACGGTCTTTCCGGGGATGAAATACCTTTAGGCTCCAGGATACTTTCTGTTGCTGACAGTTTTGATGCAATGGTCTCTTCGCGCGTATACAAACCAACGATTTCAGTCGCTAAAGCATTGACGGAATTGGAAAGGTGTTCCGGAACCCAGTTTGATATTGAGGTAGTCAAAGCATTCGGAGCCTATCTTAGAAGTGAAGGCTTTCAACTTCTCGGAGAAGCTCTGTAGCAAGAATGAAGATTTGTGTCGGTCGAGGGGAGTGAGGCCTTATTCAAATCAGCAAGCAACACAGATAATGTCACACCTTATAAATCACCGGAATACCGCGTACTCGGAGTAAGAGCACCATACATAGGAGGGATTCATGAGTATGTTTATGAGATGGTTTCGAAACCTCCGTTTGAGGTCAAAGATTATGCTGATGATAGCAATCCTTGTTGCGTTTACCGGAGTAATCGGGTTACGCGCAGTAAAAAATGTAAATCTCATCACTGAAAACACCAGAACTCTCGGGGGGAATTCACTCCCTAAGACTCAACTCATCGGCGACCTTGCAGAAGCTGTAGGCGATGCGAGACTGGCTGCGGTTCGCGTTATGCTGGCCACTATAGAGTCGGAGTTTAACGAGCACGAAGCATCCTTTGCACAAGCCAAACAAGAAGCAGGCGACATCCTTGAACAACTTAACCTCCTGCTCATCAGTGAAAGAGACCGTGAGGTTTACAATTCCTTCATTGAGCAGTGGAATGAGTTTACAAGGATCGGAGACAACATCTTCCGGCTTTCACGGCAAGGCGCGGATTTTGAAATCGTAGAACTAAATCGGAAACAATGCGCCCAAGCCGGTGATAGGCTGGTAGCAATCCTGAGCGAACTGGAATCAGAGATAGCAGCCGACACAGACAAAGTCGTAGCCCAATCTATGGCAACTGCAGCATCAGGACACAACTCGGTCATCGCTCTCATTGCAATCTTGGTTGTAGTTGGCTTCGGAGTGGGACTCTTTATTGCGAAGCATATTGCAGATCCTGTAAGAGATCTTGTAGAGTTCGTGAATAAAGTCGCGTCAGGAGATCTTACCGAAGACATTGTTGCAACATCAACCGACGAGGTCGGACATCTGATGCAAGCCTTCGGCATCATGATAAAGAACCTGCGAAATGTAGTCAGTGAATCTACTTCATCTGCTCATTTGGTTGCAACCACCAGCGAAGAACTCGCTGCAGGTGCAGAGCAATCGGCAAGCGCTGTGCATCAGATCTCGAGCACAATGGGACAAATGTCAGCAGGTATTGAAGAGCAGACAGCAAGTATAAATGAGACAGCAGCTTCAATCCACCAGGTTAATCAGGCAATAGCGCAGGTGGCCAAAGGAGCTGAACTTCAGACGCAGAGTGTCCACGAAGCTTCCGTAGTATTGGATAGCATGAAGAAATCCATGGATGAAGCCATAGAAGTGCTGGAAAAAGTGAATTCCGCATCTCGGCAAAGCGCAGATTCTGCGGCAAAAGGCAGCCAGTCTATAGAGAATGTTATCGTAGGTATGAAACAAATCAAGGAAGCAGCTGACTCAGTCGCTGTAACCATAGGTGAATTGGATAAGCACTCCGAGGATATCGGTAGAATCCTGGAAGTCATTGATGATATAGCAGAGCAGACAAATCTCCTGGCCCTTAACGCTGCGATAGAAGCAGCCAGAGCCGGCGAACATGGCAGAGGCTTCGCAGTAGTCGCAGATGAAGTGCGAAAGCTGGCTGAACGCTCATCTGTGGAAACCAAGTCAATAGCTGAATTGATAGGAAGAGTAAGGCAAGCGTCTGATAAGGCGGTAAAAGCCATAACCATGGCAAGCGATCAGGTGGAAACAGGCAATACCCTTACTGGGGAGGCAAAAACCGTTCTTCAGGAGA
>JAKPFN010000119.1 GCA_029551395.1 Armatimonadota bacterium
CTTCTCAAAGGACAGAGTATCGATCATAACTGGACGCCCATTGTGAAACTGGATGTTGTAAGCCGATGCGTCTTTCAAGGTCATGCCGTATTCCAGAGCAGTCAATTGAATGTCGAGGGTGAGCAAGGCTGCATCCTTTAGCTGGCTGAAGCACCACTCGAAGGGATATGAAATAAACTCTACCCGCTCAGGTTTAATAATCTTCCAGGCACATTCTTTATCTAAAACAGGTCCGTCTATACTGACACCCATAGAGCGTCAACACGGATATGGTAGAATCCTAGTAAGGGAAGGGGAGGTAATCTACCATGTCCAAACGCAAGCTTTCTAACGACGATGCCCTTGCTCTAGTCCTTAGTGGCCTGAAAGGAGAAATCCCTGTTTCCGATCTATGCCGTAAATATGGGGTTTCAACAGCTACCTACTATAAGTTACGCGACCAGTTCATCGCTGCAGGTACCCAAGGTCTTCAGAATCACGGGAAAACCAACCAGATCAAAGCCCTGGAACTGCGTATCAGTGAACTGGAGAAGGCCCTGGGCCGCAAAACCTTGGAAGTCGAGGTATTAAAAACAGCAGAAGATTTTTTTGCCCGAAAGCGGGGACTGTAGACCACCAGCACTACGAAGAGCTTGCCCAAGACTTGAAGAAAAAAGGCATTAGCATCACGGATGCTGCAGATGTCCTGGGGGTTCCCCGTTCCCGCTTTTATAAACGTAGCCGTCCTTCTGGAACTAAACACGAGAACAGTGACCGGCCCAAGTACATTAGTGACCAGGAGCTCTCAGCCGCTATCAGGATAGCCTGTAAACGGTATCCGCTCTATGGCTACCGCCGCATCCGGGCCATACTACAGAGGGAGTTCCAAATAAAAGCCGGGCTGAACCGTGTTAACAGGATTATGAACAAGCTGGCCTTAAGTCAGCACCGGATTAAGAACCGGCGGATTGTACAAATGAAGAACCGCCCGTCGCAACCAGATGGCCCTAATCAGGCATGGGAGATGGACATGACCAAGACCTACCTTAATGGATACGGATGGCTCTATATCATGGCTGTCATTGACCGCTACGACCGTTCTATTGTAGGGTACGAAATCAGTTCACGCGCACGGGCAGCGGAGTGGCTTACTGCCTTTGACAAGGCAATCAAGAACCGCTTTCCCAATGGCACCCGAGACCATGCAGAGCTGATTCTGCAGGTAGACAATGGCTGCCAACCAACCAGCAAGGCATTTGTCAAGGCAGTTGAATTGTGTGACGTTAAGCTACTGTACTCAGCATATGCAACTCCTGAACACTATGCCCATATTGAGCGGTTTTTCCGGACCTTGAAGGAAGAGGAAATCTGGTACAACCTGTATGAAACGTACAGTGAAGCGATAACCTCGATCGAGGCTTACATAGATTTCTACAACAACGACCGGATCCATTCGGCCTTGGGATACATGACTCCAGCCGAATACTATCAGCAAAGCATTCTACAATCTGCTGCCTGACCGTGTTGACAAAACCGGGTGCAGTACAATACCATATCATTGACT
>JAKPFN010000154.1 GCA_029551395.1 Armatimonadota bacterium
GTTGAAATCAAGGAAATCAAGGAAGGAGGCGTGGAGCATGAGTAAAATCAAACTGCTTCTTGATGTAGTCACGGATCTGCGATCTCTTGCGGACAGCTTGCAGGCAGTGGCCGATGCAATGGCAAGTAATAAGCCTGTCGACGCATCGCAGCCTGAAACACCCGCCCAAGCACCAACTCAGAAGCCTGAGGAAAAGACAGTTACATTGGAACAAGTGCGAGCAGTTTTGGCTGAGAAGTCCCATGACGGTTTTACAGCCGAAGTGCGAGGCCTTCTTGGAAAGTATGGTGCGTCAAAACTCAGCCAGATTGATCCAAGTAGGTATGCCGCCCTTCTTGCGGAAGCGGAGGCATTGAAATGAGTGAACATGCTATTCTCTCTGCTTCCAGTGCACACCGTTGGTTAGCCTGCACTCCGTCGGCACGGCTGGAGTTGGAGTTTGATGATAACTCTGGCGCTGCTGCCGATGAGGGAACAGCCGCCCACGCACTTGCTGAACACAAGCTCCGTAAAGCTTTAAAAATGCGCTCCAAGAAGCCGGCATCCAAGTACGACAGCGATGAGATGGACGCCCATACTGACGATTATGTATCTTTCGTGCTGGAACAGATCTCTCTAGCAAAACAGAGATGTCCCGATCCGATGGTGCTCATCGAGCAAAAATTGGACTTCTCCAAATATGTTAAAGATGGCTTCGGTACAGGAGATTGCTTGATTATAGCTGATGGCACGCTCCACATCGTGGATTTTAAGTACGGTCAGGGCGTTTTAGTTGAAGCTGAGGATAATCCGCAGATGAAGCTTTACGCTCTTGGCGCTTTGGAATTGTTTGATGGCATTTATGATATCAACGAAGTGTCAATGACCATTTTCCAGCCGAGACGCGAAAACGTAAGTACTTATACGGTTTCAAAGGAATCGCTTTACAAATGGGCAGAGGAAGTTCTAAAGCCTAATGCAGATATTGCCTATGAAGGCGGTGGTGAGTATGTCCCCGGAGAGCATTGCCAGTTTTGCAGGGCGGCGGTTAAGTGCCGAGCAAGAGCTGAGTCCAAGATGAAGCTGGCAGCTTTCGAGTTTGCTTTACCGCCATTGCTATCTGATGAGGAGATATCTGAAATACTCGCCTCAATCAGTGACCTGACGAGCTGGGCCAATGAAATCATTGCCTATGCCACCGATGCGGCTGTGAATCACGGTAAACAGTGGCCTGGCTTCAAGGTGGTTGAGGGGCGCTCCAATCGTAAGTACTCCGATGAAGAAGCCGTCGCTGCAGCAGCAAAGGCAGCCGGATATCGTGACATCTACAGGCAGAGTCTTATCACAATCACTGAGATGGAAAAACTGATGGGAAAATCAAAATTCAACGAAGTCCTCGGCGGGCTTATTATCAAACCGCCAGGTAAGCCGACGCTTGTTCCACTTTCGGATAAGCGTCCACCCATGAACATATCAAATGCAAAAATTGATTTTATGGAGGAATGTAAATCATGACAAATACTGCTAACCGTATAAACCCTAATCCCAGGAAGAACCCCACGAAGGTCGTTACCGGTGTTGTTCGCCTGTCCTATGCTAACGTATGGGAGCCGAAG
>JAKPFN010000162.1 GCA_029551395.1 Armatimonadota bacterium
GACTAATTCTTCTCGGTAGGGATTTGCAATCCTTCCCGAACATATTGCAGAGGAATCTGAGATTCCGGATTATGGTTTGAAGCACAAAAGACCGGGATTGCAAATCCCTTGGCTATTCTTCCGGGCTAAATTGCAAATTTAACCCGAGTGTAGGTTCACTTGGTATAAAATGGTATGACTAGAAGGAGCCATTCCTTGTGGATATGTGAGGGAGGTTCTGGGATGCTATGTATCCTGGGATTGACTAGAATTGCTGCCATGGCTATCAAAAGCCCGGCAATAATTGCCAGAGCCACAGCGTTGAACATATTCGGTCTTCGATTTGGAACAGAAGGGGCTGCGGCTTGCACTGACTCAAGTATAAAGTAAGATGCAAGGATAATCAGAATCGTGATTGCTGCCAGGTTTATCGGATCGTATATCACGTAACAGGTTTACCATGCTCTTGTCCATATCAAACGAATTCTGATTAGAATCCCTGAGTTTTAGCATTATCAATACCTTCTGGACTGCATCTTACTTGTAACCGGTTAGGTAGTCTCAACGTCAAGACTACTGGTAGTTGCGGTTGTTTGTTACCGTGTTACCTGGTATATAATCATACTACTGGCCATCTTCTTTTGGGGGAGTAAAAATGAGAGTCGCAGCACTAATGCTATTTTTGACAGTGGTAGTATCCACAGCCTTCGCAGATGCGCCGAAAGTCAACCTCAATGCGCAGAATATTACACTTCAAGATGTCGCAGCACAGCTTACTGAACAGTCCGGTATCCAGATTGTGTTGGATGCCGAAGTTACCGGTTCCGTAAGTGCTACACTTAATGGCGTTGACTTAGAGCAGGTTCTTGACCTGATTACAAAACCTTCTAATCTGGTCTGGCAGAAACTTTATGCAAAGCCTGATGAGACTGGCAAGATATCAATGGAACGCATCAAAGCGCAAGTGAATGCTCTTAAAGCGCTGAAAGACGATCCTCTGGTTGTTTTTGATCCAGCTACTGGTAAGCAAACAGTCTTTGCAAGAATGGAAAATAAGGCGGCAGAGGAGATAATAAATCCTAAGGAACTTGGTCTAACTCCATTTTATAGAATTTACAAGCCAGAGACGGCTGTAGATCCTGTCACGTCATCCGAGCCTGTTACCAGCAAAGAGTTCTCAGACCTGAGCAGAAAGCAATTGGAGATGTATGCAAAGATGTCTCCTGAAGAACAGAGAGCAGCGGCTGAAGCGGAAATGATATGGATGATGAGCTTGCCACAGGAGTCACGGGTTCAGATGTTATCCGGGATGTTCGGAGCCATGAGAAATATGGATACTTATACAAGGGACCAGTTCAGGCAGACTATGCGGGAAGCCTTCAGAAATATTCGCCGCGAGGGTGGAGATAGTTTTGGAGGAAGGCAGAGAAGAGACCGCTAATAACTTCCATTTATACCTGTCTTAGTGCTATCCTAGTAGTGATGAGATAACTGCTGGAGGCACAAGAGTTTTGAGAAAGAGCATAGAGTTTATGAGTTGTCCGCAGCCGTATCGGGTGTACCAACGGTCTGCGGACAATATTGCGTCTATAGATGTTTCAGGAGAGTTAAGCAAACCGATAAACGGTATTCTAGAAGCCAGATTGTATAAGAAACCCGCAGAAACATTATCAAGGTTTGACTGGCAGCAGATTGAGACCGATGGGAGGACTTTTTCCGGTCAATTAGAGAATGTTCCTGTTGGTGGGCCTTACACACTGGAACTGCGTATTAGAGATAATAATACCACTCGTGTAATAAAGCGAATCCCTGGACTGCTTGTAGGTGACTTATGGATTCTGGCAGGTCAGTCCAATATGGAAGGCTGCGGTAAACTAATCAACCTCGAACCACCATCAAAGTATGTCAATGCGCTTTACTTTGGAGACTATTGGGCCATTGCCAAAGATCCGCTATGTTGGTTTGATGAGGCAGTAGAACCTGCGCATTGGGTGACACCGGAATCTGAGAAGCGCGCGGAAGCAGCTAAGAGAGATAGAGCTTTTCGTGATTTCGGCGGCGGTCTTGGTGTCCGATTTGGCAAGGAGATATATAAAGCTACAGGAATACCCGTTGGACTAATACAATGCGCGCATGGCGGTACATCACTTGCCCAATGGAGCCCCAAGCTAAAAGACAAAGGTGGGGAGTCTCTTTATGGTTCTCTTTTGCGGCGAGTTAATCTGGCTGGGGGAAAAGTAACAGGCTGTTTGTGGTATCAGGGAGAAGCTGATGCGATGGATTTTGGTGGTAAGGATTATAAGGAACTCACCAAAGACCTGATCGAAAACCTTCGCTCTGACCTGTCTCGGCCGGATCTGCCATTCTTATACGTACAGTTATCGAGGTTTCATACTTGGGATGCAAATTCCCCTCGCGCAGCGTGGAATAAAGTGCAGAACGATCAGTTATTACTTGAGCGTGAGATGGAGAATGTGGCTTTTGCTGCTTCTATAGATGGTACGCTGTCCGACCCTATTCATTTGGACTCGTTATCCCAGCGGAAACTGGGCGTAAGGCTTGCAAAGCTGGCCCGCAAGCTCGTATACAATGAGAGCAATATTGAATTAGGTCCAAGACCAGGTAAGATTGAGTTTATTGACAACACGCGCAGGGAAATCAAAATTGATTATAACTGTGTAAACGGATCACTGATGCCTGCTCGTGACATAAGAGGTTTTCTAGTCGAGAAAGATGAGCAGCCAATAGCAATAACTAGTTGTAAAAGAGGCAGCGATGGCTGTAGTGTCATCATTAAGCTTGCCGAACCTGCTCCGAATGGAGCAAATCTCTGGTACGGGCGAGGATTATATCCGGTGGTCAATCTGACAGATAAAGCAGGTTTTGCAGCACCTGTCTTCGGTCCCGTAACACTTGGGTAGGAATTGAGTAGTATGGGTGGCCAGCAGAAAAGAGATAATTTTGGAACATTTCGCAGGTTGTTGATTTTTCTTCAGCCGCATTGGAAGTCGGTAGCGCTGGGACTGTCGGCATTAATCGCAACATCCCTGCTGGAGCTTGTTCCACCACTTGCGATTAAATATATTACCGACCGCATAATCCAGGGTAGTGCAGAGTTTACCCGACCTGAGCGGTTGAAGTTGTTATTCCTGTCAGGTTTAGGTTTGGCTGCACTTCACCTATTAATTGCAGTATTCAACAGAGTCCGCTCAATTACAATGCACATTTTAGGTGAAAGGTTTATTCTAGACCTGCGCCGACGTCTCTACAGCCACCTGCAGAAACTCTCACTGACTTTCTATGAAACCCGACAGACCGGGGAGATAATGTCTCGTGTTACAAATGACAGCGAAGTGGTTGAGCAATTTGTAACACATGCTGCGGATACCCTTATAGCAGATGTCTTGAGGGTAATCGTTATTGCGGTTATCTTATTCAACTTGAATGCATCTCTTGCTATCGTAGGGCTTATACCAGTTCCGATTCTAGGGATAATAACGTACAAATACAGCAAAAAGGTTAGAAGCCTGTATCGTTCTACTCGTGAGCGGTTAGCTGATATCAATGCAAAACTGCAGGATAATCTATCAGGCATCCGGGTCATCAAATCGTTTGCTGCGGAAAACCATGAGTATGAGCGGTTTTCCAAAGAAGCCGAAGATTACTTTAACATGCGGGTCAATGTCATAAAGAGATGGACCATCTTCATGCCGTTGACTCAGTTGGTTGTCCGGCTAGGTGAGACTGCTATGATTTGCTACGGCGGTGCA
This sequence comes from Armatimonadota bacterium, assembly GCA_029551395.1. Lineage (GTDB taxonomy): Bacteria > Armatimonadota > UBA5829 > UBA5829 > DTLH01 > JAKPFN01. The sequence continues at coordinate 3,750 of JAKPFN010000162.1, forward strand.
TTGGTGGTAATGGGGCAGGCCAGTTTTGGAACTATACTGGCATTCGTTTTCTACCTGGAGATATTTTATCGGCCTGTAGCAAACATTGCCCGGATAAATGACACAATTCAACGTGCTCTTGCTGCAGCAGACAGGATATTTGAAGTGCTTGATACGGAACCGGATCTCTCTGATGCGCCTGATGCTAAGGAAATGCCTCCAATAAAAGGCTCCGTTGTGCTGGAAAATGTCTACTTCAAGTATTCATCCGGTGAGGAAGTATTAAAGGATATAAACATACGTGCTGAACCTGGACAGATTATTGCTCTCGTGGGTAGAAGCGGTGCTGGGAAGACCAGTATAGTCAACTTGATTCCCCGGTTCTACGATCCAAGCAGCGGTAGAGTACTCGTTGATGGTATTGATGTAAGAACAATAACCCAGCAGTCACTCCGAAAACAGATAGGTATCGTCCTTCAGGACACATTTCTGTTCAATGGGACAGTCAGAGAAAACATCATGTATGGCCGGCTCGATGCTACTGAAGATGAGATGATAGAAGCTGCGGTTGCTGCTCATGCAGATATCTTCATTAAAGATATGCCAAATGGCTATGATACAGAGATAGGTGAGCGTGGTGTTAAGCTTTCCGGTGGTCAAAAGCAGCGAATTGCTATTGCACGGGCGATTCTAGCCAATCCCAGAATACTGATTCTTGATGAAGCAACATCCTCTGTTGACTCTGAGTCTGAATATTTTATACATCGGGCAATGGATCGGCTTATGCAAGGACGTACTACATTCGTTATTGCTCACAGGTTGTCTACCATAAAACACGCAGATGCCATTGTAACGCTGGAACATGGCCGAATTATTGAAGTTGGAGATCATAGAACACTGCTAGAACGCGATGGCACCTACAGTCAACTGTACGAGGCTCAATATCGCCTGGATGAGGAACTGACATAGTTCCATAGTAGATACTGGGATAGTTAACATAGTTTCGTAGTAGATACTGACTGAAATATGGAACAGGTATGAAATGGGGACGGTAATAACTGGCAACTTTCAGATGTCCGTCCTTTAATATTTCATAAGAAGGAACCAAACATACATCTAATAGCCGTCTTTGTACACGAAATGCGACAGGGCCAACGCACGAATAATCTTTCTTTTAACGATGCATGCGAGGGATTACAGTCGAGTACAGATTGTGACATTAATTACAAAGAGGTACAACGGGAGCAGTTGTCGAAGTAGTAGGTATACTGCATACTTGAGGTATACCTATGGAACCAAACATCTTTGAAGATTACTTTAGCGATCTTGACGATCCTCGACTAGATC
>JAKPFN010000163.1 GCA_029551395.1 Armatimonadota bacterium
TGTACGGGCTATGGAACCACTCGGGTGCAGACTTCAAAGTGGTATGACCGGACAGCGGGTACGTAACAGGAGCAACGCTCTGCTGTGCCCTAGCCGCCGCGACCTTAGCTGCAACGTTGGTGAAGCTCGTGTTAACAACAGCAAGATTATTAACCGTATCTGGCAAGAACACCGGGACCACCCCTTCTGACAACTGATCAATTACCCAGCAGTCATACGAGAAGTCCTGTACATATTCCTTGCCCTTGAAACGGGTGCCGCCGTCTTCTTCACGTCGCTCACTGAAATGCTCATAAGTCTGGATCGCATTCTTATAAGCAGCCAGCGCAACAACCTGACGAAGCGTACGATTCGCAGTAGCAGTACTTGCTACAGGATCAACCACCAAGTTGCTGTCAGTGAATACCTTTGGCAAGAACTCCGGGTGAATCTTCACAAGCTTCCATGAACCCTTGAGAGTTCCAAGGTATCCATTAGCTTGTGCGCCCGAGATATCACCATCTCGAACCAGCTTGAAGGCCGATTCAGTTCCAGCACCCTTATCAATAAGGGCGTTGATGAACACCAGCTCAAGAGCTGAGGTAATCAACAGGAATCGCTCATTGTTACCAAAGTTGGAATCAAACCAGTTGTCACTGAACGTGAGTGTCAACGTGTCCAACGTTGAAAGCGGGTCTGCGTCATCAAGGAAAATACCCTTGATCGTCGCAAACCCAGGCTGAATCTGGTTATCGAAATCCTCACCAGGTTCAGCAATCCAACGATAGTCAGCCGCATTACCCGTGCAGGCAATCTTATTTGCATTGGCCGTTGCAGGACCAGGCGTGTCTGTTCCTTGAATACGAGGAACCATCTTACCGGTCATATGCCCTTGAATGGCTGCGAGCAAACAGTACTTGTCGTGATCTCGAAGTACAGTTGTCTGCATCTTGCGGCCCGTGTACTCCTGAACAATGTTCTTAATCGGAGTGTACTGGAGCTGCTCATCAAAGACAGTGAACCCGAACGCACGGTGCCGCGACATCGAGTAGGTTCGCCACTCGATAGGTGGAATACCATTCTTCCACTCATCAGTGAACTCCGAACCTGCATAATGTCCTGGACCAATACGAGCAATATCAGCATCGACAATGTAATCATCGACTCGGATATCCGGTACTCGAATTGATCGTGCATTCGGATTAGGCTTGATTTCTGAGCCAGTGAACATTCCTGCCACCGGCGATGAAATTCGAAGGTACGTAGCCAAAGCGATTTGATAATCAGTCAGGCTGTCCTTCTGGACTGGTGCAACCATTTTATTTTCCTTTCTTAAACAGCCTGCTTATCAGGCACTTTACTCTGATTAACCTAGAGCATCTTCTTCTTCTATGGAAATATCTTCTTCAGGCTCTGGCTCTACAGGCCCAGATACATTAGAATCCCTACCTAATTTAGTAGAAATAATTTCAACTGACTCCCTAAGCAAGCCGATTTGCTGCTGCAATTGGTTAACTGCATCAGTTGTATTAGACAAATCATCATCTGCCATAGCAACCAATTGACCCAATTGTTCTTCCATAGCAGACATTCTTGTATAAATATCTTCGGCTTCTTCAGTTTGCCCGGTCCAAATCAACCCAAGCTCTTTAGCCGAGGTTGCTCCAGACAATTCAATCTGCTTTCGAATAATATATTGCATCGCTTTAGCAGACTGCATCAAGATGCTTTTATCCTGTACAGCCGCCATAGCTGGCATCGCTTGCGACAAAGGCACAAACAACTCATTTAGAATCCTAAGCTGTTTTTCAT
>JAKPFN010000019.1 GCA_029551395.1 Armatimonadota bacterium
GTCGCTGCTGCAGCAAAGGCAGCCGGATATCGTGACATCTACAGGCAAAGTCTTATTACCATCACTGAGATGGAAAAGATGATGGGAAAATCAAAATTCAATGAAGTCCTCGGCGGACTCATTATCAAACCGCCGGGTAAACCGACGCTAGTTCCGCTTTCGGATAAGCGTCCACCTATGAACATATCGAATGCAAAAATTGATTTTATGGAGGAATGTAAATTATGACAAATACAGCTAACCGTATAAACCCTAATCCAAGAAAGAACCCCACAAAGGTTGTTACCGGTGTTGTCCGCTTGTCTTATGCCAACGTGTGGGAGCCAAAGTCCGTAAACGGAGGCACTGAAAAATATAGTGTCAGCCTGATCATCCCGAAGTCAGATACCAAGACCATTGCGGCTATCAACGCTGCTGTGGATGCCGCCATTGAGGAAGGCAAGGGCAAATTCGGCGGGAAGATACCGAATAAAGCAGCTCTTAAGCTCCCCTTGCGTGACGGTGACATCGACCGTCCTGACGACGAAGCCTACGCCAACAGCTATTTTGTTAATGCTAATTCCACCACGGCTCCCCAGATCGTTAACCGTCAACTTGAGCCAATCCTTGACCGCTCGGAGGTTTATTCCGGCGTATATGCTAGAGTGTCCATAAACTTCTATGCCTTTAATTCCAACGGTAACAAGGGTATTGCGTGTGGTCTCGGCAACATCCAAAAAATCAGAGACGGAGAGCCGCTGGGCAGTCGCTCTAATGCAGTAGACGATTTTGCCACAGACAGCGACGATGACTTCCTGTCATGAGAGAGCTCTTTATAGACATTGAAACATATAGCGGAACAGACCTCGGTAAATCCGGGGTCTATCGCTATTCAGAGGCACCAGACTTTGAGGTGCTCCTCTTTGGATACTGTGCAGATGATGGTGAAGTACATGTTATTGATCTGGCTTCGGGAGAATCCCTACCACCTGAAGTTCTAGAAGCACTAACAGACGAAGCAGTTGTGAAATGGGCACATAATGCGCAGTTTGAGCGGGTCTGCCTGTCACGCTGGCTGGAACGCCAAGGTATCAACTTAAAAGCTTTGAATGGGAATAGCAATTTCCTTAGCCCGGTATCTTGGCGTTGCACGATGGTGTGGTCTGCCTATCTCGGATTACCCCTCTCGCTGGAAGGCGCTGCTTTGGTAACAGGTGCGGAGAAACAGAAACTGACCGAAGGCAAAGAGCTAATTCGATATTTCTCCTCACCATGTAAGCCTACCAAGGTCAACGGTGGACGCACACGCAACCTGCCAATTCATGCTCCAGATAAGTGGGAGAGATTTAAGGAATATAACGCCCGAGATGTAGAAACGGAATTGTCAATAATGAAGCGACTTTCAAAGTTTCCTGTACCGGAGAATGAGTGGAAGTACTACATCCTTGATCAGGAGATTAATGATCGGGGCATCTGTTTAGATATGGATCTGATTAGAGAGGCCATCAGTTGTGACAGGCGATCAAGGGCTGCTCTTACCGAAACTATGCGAGAAATTACCGCCATGGACAATCCCAACTCTGTTGCACAGATGAAGGCATGGCTCGCTGAAAATGGCTTGGAAACTGAAACACTTGGTAAATCGGCTGTCAAGGAATTACTGAAAACAGCGCCAGAGAATCTCCGAGAGGTGCTGGCATTGCGGCAAGACCTCGCCAAAAGCAGTGTCAAGAAATACACGGCTATGGAGAACGCGGTATGCTCAGACGGCAGAGCCAGAGGTCTATTGCAATTTTACGGTGCAAATCGAACCGGACGATTTGCTGGTAGACTGATTCAGGTTCAAAATCTTCCTCAGAACCATTTACCTGATCTGGTTCAGGCTCGGCAGCTTGTAAAGTCTGGTGACTT
>JAKPFN010000029.1 GCA_029551395.1 Armatimonadota bacterium
TCCTGCCGCAACCAAGAATAACCACTCTCATATCGTGGAATGTCCTCCAAGCGTCTTATATATGTAATACGGAATTTATTCTCCAGCAGGCAGAGCGGGATAACGGCTTATCCATACGGCCATTGGGGCATGTTTTAATACATAGTCAGTAGTCCGCCCTAGTGTGAGCATACCCAGCCGCTGCCGCTGCCGCGCTTCCATAATTATCAGGTCAGCACCTTGTGATATTGCTTCTTCCACAATGGCATGTCCTGCGTCTCGTGCCTGCAGAAGTTCGGTATCAACTTTCGCTCCGGCAGCAGAACCAATCTCTTCGGCCTTATCCAGCATCTCATTAGCTTCTATTGATCCAGGCACTTCTTCCGCATCAACCGGAAGGTTCATCGGGATCTCCAGGACATGGACAACAGTCACCTTTCCCTTGTATGAGTTTGCCAGTTTACATACAGTCTTAAGCAGGTCTTCATCCTTGGGCGTGCCCAGGTAAGGCATTATAATGTGCTTTATCTCCATTAGTTTCTCCTAAAAACGGGCTTCACGCCTCACTGTTTGGGTTATTGGCAGTCCCTTTGATCTGCGGTAGAGTAAATAGATAATTATCCCTATAGCAAGCCAGGTGAGTCCGAGCCACCGGCCTGCAGTCCTTGTATATACGATTATTGCCCAGGTAATAAATGTTCCCAGCCCTCCAAGTACGGCTGTTACCGGGATTTTTACACCACGAATTGTGATATTACCAGGTATCATCCACGGTCTTGGAAGGTCAGGGCGTCTTATTCGCATTGCAATGATAGAAACATGTGCCATCGCAAAGGCAAGCACTGCGCCAAATACGTACATCTCAGCCAGGAAGGTGATTCTGCCCGGTATAATCAGGATTGCTGCGATTACAGAAAATACCGCAATCGCTACATACGGTGTCCGGAACCTTCTGTGTATCTTTGAGAGCACAGATGGAAGCTGCTGGTGCAGCCCCATGGAGAATGTTAACCGGGATACTCCAATGATACCTGCATTAGTAGCGACGAAAAGAATCATCGCTGCTAGAAATCCAATGTACCTCTCAAGCCACAGCCGTGCTGTATCACCGACCGGCATTCTCTGTACAATACCAAGTACTGGGTTTTCCAGATAGATAAGCCCAAGGTCCGTTACCCATGCCTGCTGAGGCAGTTGTCTGGCAAGGGCAACCTGCTCTTCCCTGGGCAGGCTTAACCACCATTCTTCTCGGGCTGCACGGACTTCGGGATTTTTCGCTGTCCACTGCTGGAGTATAGCCTCCCGTTGAACGGGGGTAATCTGCTCCCAACCTCCGACTGGCTCAGGAATAGGGTATACAGGCATTGCAGAAAGTGCTACGAAAGATATTCCAGCAAAAATTATCAGCACAGTGAGAAAAACCAGAGTTATAGACCTTGGAATAGTCTTTTCGGGTGCAGCAGCCTCCTCTGCCATATTGGAAACTGTTTCTATGCCGGTATAGGCTATCATCGCAAACGATACGCCATAGATAGCCTGTCCCCACGTTGGCACTGAACCCCAGATTATGTTTTTTGACAGCACTCCCACATCAAACAACAGAAGAACTCCAAGGATAACCAGTAAAACCTGAGTGATAATATCCAAAATTGCGAGAAGTGTGTTTATAAAGGCAGTTTCCTTGATTCCTCTGATGTTGATAACCATCCAAAATGCAATAACAGCTATTCCACCAATGGCATTCCAGGGGTAGCTTCTAAATAAAGGCAGAAATACTCCCAGGTAGTTAGGAACAGTAAAAGCTGAGATGGAAATCGTAACTACATAACCAAGTAAAAGCGCCCATGCCGCAATAAAACTTACCAGTTCGTTGAAGCCCTGCCTTGCAAAGCTGGATGATCCTCCTGCTTCCGGTATTGCAGCCGTTCCTTCTGCGTAAGTCAGGGCCGTAAATGCGAACAAGATGCCCGTAAACAGGAAAACTGCCGGTGTAAGGCCAAGAGCGAAGAGCGCTGTGACGCCAAGTGCATAGTATATCGAAGACCCGACGTTGCCGTAAGCGGTGGAAAACAGGGCTGCGACGCCAAGAACCCTCGGCAGGGCAATCAACCCGCGCCTGCGGCCTCTGCGTATTACCCGAGCGCCAGGAAGCCGCTGTCTTAATTCCTCCATTTGTTCGTCACTACCCATTAAATCGCAACCTCGCTACCTGCGACCGGATCTCCATTTGAGCATGATAAACAGCCGCAAAATCCCGTAGACAATTATTGCTATTCCGAGTAGTGTACCGGTAGTAAGCTCTAATCCACCTTGCTCGGTGATTGTTCTGCTAATAAGCAGGAATCCAAGTACTATCAGGATTACTGATAGTGCAATCATTACATACTTGTAGCTGTCCAATAGATATCTCCTGTGCGGTTTCCTGAGTATACCCCTGGCTACATGCAGTGTCAAGGCAGATTGCTAAGGTCTGTAAAATAGTTTTTTGACCCAGTATCAACAGATACACCTGCCATAGAAGCCAGATTTCCGGTGCTATCCAGCACGTTTTGCTTTCTGTATATATCAACAACCTTCTATGTGTTGACTTTACCCGATTTACAGGCATACCATGTGTAAAGAGGATGTAGTAATAAAGCGATCTTTCACAGATCCGGCATTACTTGCGTAAGAGACGAAAGTGAGAAAAGTGGATTTCTTAAAAACCATCAAGTGGTATTGTTTATCAGCCTGTTTTTTGGCTGTTGTAATATTGCCAGCGTTTTCTGCTGATCCGTATATTGATGATATCGCTGCTGCCGCACTGGCTATGGAACAGGGCAACTACGACCGTGCTGCAGAAGAGATTAACAATGCTCTTGTGAAAAGGTCTGGTGACCCGCTGGCAAATATCGCGCTGGGAACAATGTTCCTTCACACCCGGCAGTTAGACCAGGCATTCAAGCAGTTTACCAAAGCCCATGAACTCGCAAAAGACCATCCGCTGGCGCTATACGGTTTTGCGCTTTACTATCTGGCGTCTGACAAAAAAGACACCGCACGCAGCTACTTCGAGCGTGCAGGGGAAAGCGGCGCTTATAACACAGGGCCGGCAATTGCCTACATGGACGCATTGGCAGGCAATTATAATCTGGATGGTTCTATCGACCCTGTGCTGGCTCAGATAGCTGCTGAGGGCTACTTCAAGCGAAAAGACTACACCAGAGCAAAAGAAATCCTCGATGCTCTTACCTCCGAATGGCCAGGTTACAACGAGGGAAATGGCGCAGTGATGACGTTCAACTCAGCCAAACCTGTGGAATTGACCGGCCGGGAACTGTCCAAGCCATATAAGAGTCCGACACAAGCGGAACCCAAGCTGAAAACAGTCAGCGGCACGATTACCCTGAAAGCTGATATGACCAAGGCGCAAAACGTGGCTTACGTGCTCTATTTCGTCGATGATGTCCTTCTGGGCATGATAAACCATCCTCCTTTTGAGTGCGTTTGGGATACGAAACGTTATGCCAATGCACCACACACAATAAGAATTGAAGGTCACAGCTCAAACGGCATACTTCTTACAGAAAATTCGATGCGGGTGCTTGTTTACAACGCGGACTCTCTATCGGGAAATGGTGTCGATAATGAAGATGCAAAAAGGGCTGAACGCAGGCTTTGGGACTGCCTGCAGTTGAAACCGTCCCGCAGACTGGCATATTACACTCTTGCCAAATGTCTGGAAGAGCAGAAGGAACCTGAGGCTGCCCTGATAGCGCTGGAGCACTGTGTAGGTATAGACCCAAACTTTAGAGATGCCCAGGGGCTTTTAATCAGGCGATATGCGCCGGTTGGCAAATACCGCGAGATATGGAAGGTTGATACCAATACGAAACTCGCGGCACTGACCTTTGACGATGGCCCGAATCCCGGAACAGGACGCATTCTGGATGTTCTGGCAGAGAAGAATGTCAAAGCAACATTTTTTGTTGTGGGTACGATGGCAGAATCGAATTCTGACATGCTTAAAAGAATGGCTGATGAAGGGCATGAGCTTCAAAATCATACATATTCACACCGAAATCTCAGGTATCTGCCGGATGTTGAGATAGAACGCGAGTTGATACGGACGGCTAACGTTATCAGGCGCATTACAGGCAAATCCAGCCGGTTTTTCAGGCCGCCAGGCGGACATCAGAACGGAAACCTTGCTTATGCAACCGGGAAGTTTGGTTACTCGGCTATATTTTGGACAGTCAACTGCAGTAAAAACGAAGGCACGAAGCCGGAGAATATTATCAATCAGGTATCAAGCGAGATAAAGCCCGGAAGCATTGTCCTGATGCACAACCTGGAGGATGTGACCTTGATGGCGCTTCCGAGTGTAATCGACAGTCTGCGTGCCAAGGGCTATAAGCTGGTGACGTTGTCTGAACTGCTATCAGCCAGTTAATTTAAATTTCCATCGAAATATTTGCAATATAATTCCATTTAATGCGTTATAACTAATGGAATTAATATAACAAGCCGAAGTATACTAATAGTAATATACCCTAAGCCTTTTCGTAGAATTGGAGAGGCTATCATCAGGGAGGGAGTAGATTATGAAAAGAATGCTGGCATTAGTAGCGGCTGCAACACTGCTACTTGGCCTTGGGGCAGCAATGCTTTATGGGCAGCTTGTCCCTGGAGCGACTCGTCCGAGTACCAACGTACGTCCGAGCGTAGAGCAGAAGCTTGGGCCAAAACCGGGAATACAAACGCCCGTACCGCCTGCTACAGCACTGCGTGGAGACCTGAGCTATTCAGTATCAGCGATTATAGTTCCACAGTCTTCAATGTTTCCATACATTGGTCCGTATTTAGGTCTCGAAGATGGAGATCTTAATAAGCTGAAAACTATTCTGACCAATGCAGATAAGACCCTCGGGCCGCTTCGGTTCAAACTGTGGAATGCTAACCAGGCATTAAGAGATGCAGTACTTGCAGACAAATACGATGCCAACAAGGTAAAAGAGCTTGCAGCAGCCGCTCATAAGGCTGAAGCCGACCTTTTAAACGCAGAGGTTGAGGTCTGGACTCAGATTCGGACAATAGTGAATGGTGAGAGCGCTAAGAAGTTGCGCAACATAATGACCGGTAATCCGCAGGGCCATCCGGGATACGGCGGAACAGTCAGACCTGGTTTTGATGGACCTCCACCAGAAGCCGCATTATAATTCACTAGAAGCAATCGATGCCCTCCATGACTTATCGTGGAGGGTATTTTTCATAATTGGATTCTGGCAGTGATTCAAGTGATTAATCACCTCCAGACCAGCCTCAAGTCCGATTACCCATAAAAACCCAGTAAATTTACAGATTTAACCTGAAAATATCTTCAGCTTGCTTGCTTGCAGTGCATTTATTGCTGAGTTACACTGCATCATGGCACGCTTTCTGCACAGTTTGTTAAGTGGGAATAGTCCAACCACAGAGTAAGCAAAGAAGCTGCTGTTGGAAGGAACTGTAGTAAGTGTGCTTATTAATCACAGGGCGATAAGCCTTGTGACTGTTGTTCGCAGGAAGGAACAGAAGTTGATGGCAAGCTGGAGCACCAGACTCAATGTTGAACGTCTGAATCAGGGAATGCCGCTGATTTCGGCTGATCCCAGCAGTTGGGACAGCGGGTTTACATTGAACCCAACGGCAGTTCTTCTGGAACGATCTCCAAGAAATGATGAGATCATCAAAGGTATGCTTGGCCGGCATGATTTGGATGATCCACTTCTTGGCAATGGCGTTGTCGCCATCTTCTATCGTGGTATACCAGAGCAGAAGGCCGGACTACCAAACTTACGATCCTCTGTAGGTCTGGCTGTCTTTACACCGGATTTGCAGTTGCTCAAGCGTTATGCATATCCGGTATTAGTGCCGACAGATGACCCAATGGGCTGTGACTATAACGGAATTGAAGACCAGAGGGTCACAAAGATTGGTGATACCTACTACATGGTGTACTGCGGGTATAACCCCAGACTGTCTCGCAGACACAATATTCGTATCTGCATAGCTGAATCAAAAGACTTGGTGCATTGGACCAAGCTTGGGCCGGTCAGAGGAAGCGTCAATAACATCCCCAATAAGGATGCCGTTATCCTGCCCCAACCGGTAGACGGCAATTACATCATGCTGCATCGGCCTTGCGTTGGATGGCAGGGCAGCCTCAGTATAGCCCTGGCTGTGAGTGATTCTCCAACAGGAGAATGGCATGACCTCGGAACGATAATCAGACCACGGCGCTACCCTCAGTACTACGCTTCATGGGTAGGAGCCGGTTCTGCCCCAATACCTCTTGGAGGCAACCGCTTCCTCGCGGACTACCACACCGGTAACTACTATGCAAATGGTGAAAGAGACTACTTCGCTGGTTATGCCGTATTGAACTTCAACAGGTTCGATATAAACAGGCCTGAAGCCGTAGTTGAAAGCCGCTGCGATAATGTCCTCATGCCGGAGACTTGTTATGAGCTTAACTCTCCCTGGCCGCACGATAAAACCTTGAACTGTGTCTTTCCATGCGGTAGTTATGAATACAGGGACGACATCATTCTGGTTTACGGTGGAGCCGATGCTTACGTGCTTGCTGCAAAGTTGAACAGGGGAGAGTTGGTTTCTCGACTGGAAGAGATGTGCTGTTGTTCAGTAAGGAATGACGGTCATTCGCACCGGGGAATCCGCCTGAACAGGCCGCACACAGGCACAAACCGCAAACATCGCCGCGCCACACTTGCAGACGGCGCAGCCTAAGTCAAAATAATACCCGGGATGGTCTAATACGGCCGTCCCGGGTCCTCATTAAATGATTTCTAGCCCAACCGCTTGTCTATCCATTCATAGAACTCGTGATTCGTTGTTTGCCCCCGGTCAAGCTCTATTTCAGGCATCTCTCTACCCTTAATATGCAGCAGGTGGCTCTCGATTGGGCAGATATCGTGCTTTCTGTCTATCTCAAGCAGTTCACGCAGAGAACTATCTGGTATGAAACTGCTGTGTTCTTTTGGGATAGAGGCCAGGTATGTCAGATGGTATGCCTCTTCACGGTTAAGTCCAGCATCTTTATACCTGCTTTCCAGCTCAAATGCGAACTTGACATCCTGGTTGCCGTTGCCGACAGCATATTTTTCCAATGTATCGATGGCATCTGCCAGGAAGACGCCAAGGGCTGCAGAATAACCAAAGAGCCTGCCTGCAAACACAATGGCAGCGTCATCAGACTGGCCCGAACCGGTGGTATGGCGAATGAACATGTAAGATGTTTCATCTGATTGTTCTTCAGCTATCAATCCAATGCGCTTGAACTCCTCTATCTTGTCTGCGTGTTCTTTGTGCGCAAGGTCACCGCCATCCATGTGCAGCTCGTGGAGCACTCTCCTGTTGACCTGATACATTTTCCCTGAGCCGATGCTTATATGGTAACGTTTTTCCGATTCCTGCCGAATCAAGGTGTCGTCACGAAGCCCGCCAAGGTAGATTCCCTTAAGTATACCTGAAGGGTCAACATCCAAATGCCTGAACGTTCCGATTCGCAGCAGAGGTTCACCATCCTCATTCACCAGACAACCATCCGCCCGACCTTCGGCAGCCCGGACAGCATAATCCTTGATTTCATTAATCAGTGTCTGCCGGTCCTGTCTGACGGCATGGGGATTCATCCTGAGCGCCCAAACGATGTCGTCTTCAGTAGTATTGCGGTATTCACGACCGCGGAACGCTCCATGACCCATGTGGGAATGTGCGGTTACTGCATCTATGATTATGAACTGCTGAACATCCCAGGAAGTGCGTAAAAAGGTCTGTGCTGAAATCTCCCGAAAGTCATCACGCACTCTTTCTCCGGGCGCAGTCTTTTCATGGTAGTTTTTGTTATGCGCTGCCATTAAATTACGACTATCTCTTTAGTGGATTTTGTTAGTATTTCGACGCCGGAATCAGTGACAAGAATATCGTCCTCTATTCGGACACCGCCCCAGCCTTCTATGTAGATTCCAGGCTCAACAGTCATCACCATTCCCGGCTCGAGCACCAACTCGCTTGTTGGAGCAAATAAAGCGCCATCATGTGTGGCAATACCGAGGCTGTGACCAAGGCCATGACCGAAATATTCACTATAACCATGCGATGCGATGTAATCTCTGGCAACTGCATCTATCTCCTTGCCGGTTTTACCAGGTCTGATAGCCTCTATTGCGGCTTTTTGTGCCTCAAGGACTATGTTGTAGACTTCTCGCTGTTTTTCATCCGGCTCGCCAATAAATATCGTTCGGGTAATGTCTGCGCTGTAGCCTTCAAATGACGCTCCAAAGTCCATTTTCAGCATCTGGCCGCGTTGGATTACAGCGTCACCAGGTTTTGCGTGGGGAAATGCAGCGTGCGGCCCTGCTGCGACTATGCTGTCGAATGCAGGCTTATCAGCGCCGTTTTTGACCAGAAAAACATAGATATCCAGCGCAACATCCTTTTCAGTCATCCCAGGCTCGATGTGAGACACCAGGTAGGAAAAGCAGTCATCTGTGATTGCGGCGGCTTTTCTGAGTTTTGCGATTTCTCCGGCGTCCTTGACCTGGCGGACTTCTTCTATCAATCCCTGAACAGACACCAGGCTTCTGCCTTTTTCAACGGCAGACCGAATCTTTCTATACTTGGCACAGGTCACGTTTGCTGCTTCGTAGCCTATTCGGGACAGGTTTGACTCTTTTGCCAGGTCTCCCACAGCCTTGAAAACATCGCCTTTGAACTGGATAACCTCGAAATCGGGACACTCTTCCCTGGCCTGAAGCGTATAACGGGAGTCAACGAAGATTACGGCACGGTCTAGGGAGATAACAACTACGGCAGCACTGCCGGAGAATCCACTTGCATAGCGGATATTGCCTAAATCAGTAACCAGAAGTGCGTCCAGCCTGCGTTTGGCCATTCGGTTTCTGATCTTACTCAGTCTTTCAGACATTACCATGCCTCCGTTTTGAAATCAGAGAAGATAAAGCCCTCAGCCCAAGCAGGTAGCTTTCGACACCGAAGCCTGAAATCTGACCATCTGCAACCGGCGCTGTAACCGATTTGCTGCGGAATTCCTCACGAGCGTAGATGTTGGACAGATGAACCTCAACCACCGGCAGACCAGACCCTTTGAGCGCATCTCTGATGGCATAGCTGTAGTGAGTGTAAGCACCGGGGTTAATCAGAATACCGTCTACAGTATCCACTGCGCGTTGGATGGCATCAACAATGCCGCCTTCGCTGTTGGACTGAAAAATCTCTACTTCTATACCTGTCTCGCTGGCGAAATTTTTAATATGCTCGTTCATATCATCGAAGCTGGACGTTCCATATACATCCGGTTCGCGCCGCCCGAGCATATTCAGGTTCGGACCGTGGATGACCAGTATTTTCATTCCTTTTCCTCCGTAATCTCTGCCTCATCAACAAGCATTACAGGGATACCGTCCCTAACCGGGTATGCCCTGCCGCATTTCTTGCAAATTAAACGGTTATCAGAAAGCTCGACCTTCGGACGGTCGTCGCAAGCAGGACAGCATAGAATATCTAACAGCTTCTTGTTGATTTCTCCCACGGTCTTTATTTCCTCCCAATGAGTTATACAGGCTAATGTTGCTCATCGGCTGCAACGCCAGCCATGTATGCATCAACCACCTGTCCGGTAGGCCCATCCATTCTTATTACGCCTTTATCAAGCCACACAACCCTAGAAGCTACCCGGCGCACTGCCGGTAGGTCATGAGAAACAAAAACTATTGTCTTACCTAATCGCTGGAACTCGGAGATTTTTTCGTAACATTTGGCCTGGAACGCTTCGTCTCCAACAGCCAACACTTCGTCTACAAGAAGAATGTCTGGGTCTACCTGCACGGCGATAGCGAACCCGAGCCTCATGACCATGCCTTTGGAATAGCCTTTTATCGGGGTATCGATAAACTTCTCAAGCTCTGCAAAGCGGACTATCTCATCCACCTTGCTTTTCATGTCTCGCGTTTTGATACCGAGAATCGCGCCGTTTAAGTAAATGTTCTCGATGCCTGTCAGTTCAGGATGGAATCCGGCACCTAACTCAAGCAGAGCTGATACACGTCCATGAACAATCACCTTACCACTTGTAGGTTTATAAATCCTTCCCACAATGCCAAGCATGGTGCTCTTGCCCGAGCCGTTTCTGCCGATTACTGCCAGCGTTTCTCCCTTGGCAATAGACAGGTCAACTCCTTTTAGAGCCATAAGCTCTTCAGGTTTTCTTCGCTTGAACGAGAGCAGCAAGGCTTTGATAGAGCCTGCCTGCCCGTGTACAAGCCTGAAGCTCTTCTTCAATCCCTGGAGTTCGATAGCACTCTGCATTATAGCTGCTCCGCAAAACTCCACTTACGGGAGTTGAAGAATGAATAACCTGCAATGAATACGATAATCGATACTGCTGCGGCTATAGCAAGGAACCGGTAGTCCAGCGGCATATCGTGAAAAGCAAACGGCATAGTCTTGCCAGGAGGCACACCGTAAGGCGGCAGAAGTGCTTCACGAAATGCCATTACAATGGCATTCAACGGGCTTAATTGGTAGAGTGTATAAAGCGCGCCATAACCCATAGCCTGCAGCCTGGTGTATACCATCTCGGACATGTAGATAATCGGCGTGAGGTAGAAGAAGATATTGAGCAGCACCGAAACGATATACTTGATATCTGCATAAAAGACATTCAACGCTGAGACAATAAATGCAAGTCCGGTCACAAGCAGGAATTCGATTATTACCAGCACAGGTAAAAGCCACCATGTACTCACAATCGGTGCGCCGATAACCAGCAGATATACGAAAAACACCACTATAGCAAGCAGGAAGTGAATCATGTTTGCAATTACCATCGAAAGCGGCAGCACTTCTCTTGGAAAATACACCTTCTTCAACAGGTCATAGTGTGAAAGCACGGACTGGCTTGCGTCAAGAAGAGACATCTGGAAAAACATCCAAGGCAGATATGCCACAAGCAGGTAAGCGGAGTAGTTCGGAATACCTATAGGCATTACATACTTGAAAACAATGGTAATTGTGGCAACCTGGACGAGCGGATTGATGAGCGACCAGAAGAACCCCAAAACGGAGTTCTTGTAACGGACTTTGAGGTCACGAGCAACCAACTGTATCAGCAGGTCTCGGTATTTGAATAATTCGGCTAATTCACTAAACATGAGCAAGTATGAGTATAGATTAAGCGGCTGACATCGTCAAACCCAACCTGGCTGGCATGACTGAGATTTTGCCCTGGATACATATCCGGGGCTTACACTCGGGCTAAATTTGCAATTTAGCCCGGAAAGGCAGCTAAGGGATTTGCAATCCCGGCCTTTAGTGCTTCATACGATAATTCGGGATTATAAATCCCTCGCCTGCCTGTCCGGGAGGGATTGCAAATCCCTCCCGAGGAATGGCGATTGCTAAGAGATGCCGAATCAAGTTCGGCATGACGCATTCCTATTCTCGGGCTAAATTTGCAATTTAGCCCGGAAAGGCAGCTAAGGGATTTGCAATCCCGGCCTTTAGTGCTTCATACGATAATTCGGGATTATAAATCCCTCACCTGCCTGTCCGGGAGGGATTGCAAATCCCTCCCGAGGAATGATCCCTCCCGAGGAATGGCTAAAAATTAATCTTGTGTCTACGCATACCAACACCAACCAGGACACCCATTGCGATCATGTTGGCAAGCAGGCTGCTTCCTCCGTAGCTCATCAGCGGAAGCGGGACTCCGGTAATAGGCATAATTCCAAGCGTCATTCCAATATTTACAAATATGTGGAACAGGAACATGCATATTATGCCTGCAGCGATTAAACGGCCGGTAAAGTCTTCCGTTTCAGACATAATCAGCAGTCCTTTCCACAATAACATGAGATACATCAGGATAAGCGGTGCAGCGCCCATAAAACCAAATTCCTCGGCTGCAACAGTGAAGATAAAGTCCGTGTGGTTCTCAGGGATGAAACCTAACTGCCCCTGTGTTCCATGAAGATAGCCTTTACCTGTTACCTGACCCGAACCTATGGCAATCCGTGATTGAACTAAATGATAACCTGAGCCTAAACGGTCTTTTTCCGGGTTGAGAAAACTCGTCAGCCGCCCTTTCTGGTAATCTTTCAGCACATATGGTGTGTTCCAACCAATAACTCCAACTACCAGCATGACTGCAAGGAATAATGCGAGGTGTTGAATCTTCACACCAGCAATAAAGGTCATTCCGAGCCATATAGCCACAATTACCAGCGAGGTTCCAAGGTCAGGCTGCTTGAGTATAAAAAGCATCGGCACCGCGATATGAACAAATGACAGTGCGAAGGTCTTGAACTCACGCAATTTGTCTCTTTGACTGGTGAGAAACACCGCAAGAGTTATGATAATTGAAATTTTTGCAAGTTCGGATGGCTGAACACTGATTGGCCCAAACCCCAGCCATCGCTGTGCATCTTTATGCGCCTGACCAACAACCAAAACAGCCGCCAGTAAAAGCAGGTTAAAACCATAAATCCAATTGTAAAGCCTTGGGAAGCTTTTATGGTCAATGGAAACGGTAATAGAAAACGCAATCAAGCCTGCTATAGCCCACATCAACTGTTTTTGGACTACAGATGACTCATTGCCGCTGCCTCTGCTTGCACTATATATCACCACCAGACCGTATACAGTAATGGCAAGCATCAGCAGTACCAGGCCAATATCAAAATTCTTTAGAAGTCTGCGTTCGACCATTTCCTTGCTCATCCATTATAATAGATGTGACGAATAATTAGGAGCCTATAATAGATGAAGCAGATAAATAGGAGTCCTGTTCTGTGAAGAATACGGTTAAAACAGCTTTTGCGTTAGCCTTACTTGCTTTATCAGCAGTAAGTTTTTCAGATGCAGCATCGATAAATTCTACTGTAACTACAGCAACTCTTGATAATGGCCTGAAGGTTATTGTCCAGGAAGACCATTCTGTTGATTTGGTCGCCGTAGATGTCTGGGTACGTGCTGGGAGTAGATATGAGACGGCTGAGACAAATGGTGTATCTCATTTCATAGAACACCTGCTGTTTAAAGCTACCGATAAACGAAGCCACGGACAGGTAGATATGGAGATTGAAAGCCTTGGAGCAAGCCTCGAGGCAAGGACCAGCCGGGATTGGGCACATTTTTATACAGTCGTAGCCCAAAGGTATCTGGAACAGTCTCTGGATGTCCTGGCAGATGTAGTTGCTAATCCCAAGTTTCATCCGGCTGATATTGAACATGAGCGCAATGTCATTTTAGATGAAATCGCCCGGCAGGATAGCAACCCGATGCTTACGCTTCGGGACCAGGTCTTTAAAAGCGCATTTACAACACATCCTTACGGTCTACCGGTTCAGGGAACAAGAGATTCCGTTAAGAAGATTACTCGTGAGATGATTGTCAGCCAGTATAACAGGCTGTATGTGCCGGAGAACATAACTGTTATTCTGGTTGGAGATATCTCTCCAGTTACAGGCGTAACGGCAGTCAAAAAAGCATTCGGCGCGATGGAGAAAAAGTCTTTTCAGCCTGTAGAAATGCCAAAAGAACCTGAAAAAAAGGAACAGACCAGAAAGGTAGTTAAAGCTAATACTAAGCTGAGTTATTTGGCTGTTGCGTTCCCAGCTCCATCCATCAAAGAGCAGCCGGATGTGTTTGCGATGGATATTCTGACATCGTACCTTGGCACTGGTTATCAGAGTTGGATGGCTGTTGAGTTGAGAGATAAACAAAGGCTGGCAGTTGAAGTTTCGAGTGAGTTTATTACCCACCGCGACCCCAGTGTTACTATTTTGGTAGTAGCTGCAGAGCCTGGAAAGATAGACAAAGCCGAGGAAGCTATTTTTACCAAGATAGAAGAGCTTCGGACCAAGCCAATCAGTGAAGGTGAGATGCTCAGAGCCAGGAGGTCGCTTGAAGGCGGCTATGCGTTTGATGTCGAGACTTTTTCCGGCCGTGCAGCTACCCTGGGGTTCTACGAGGCTGCAGACAGCTTCGAGTTTGCCCGTTCATACATACAGAATCTTCGGAAAGTGACTACTCAGGATATTCAGTCAGCCGCCCAGAAATATCTGGACCCGGACAAGGCTGTTGTAGTCCTTTTAGGACAATAGGAGGAGCCTGATGCGCCATCCTTTACTATATTCCGTTATCTTAGCGTTATTGAGTTTGTCAGCTTTGCCTGTTTTCGCTTCGTCGATATCGAAAAGCGTGCTTCCAAACGGATTAACGGTCATCGTCAAACCTGAGGAAAGCTCGGGGATAGTGGCTGTAGAGGTATTTATCAAAGCCGGAGCTGCCGAAGAGCGCGAGTCCAACGCAGGTATTGGCAACCTGGTGGCACGCACGCTTCTTGCAAGCACAAGAAACCGGCGAGCGGAAACGGTTGCTGCTGTCATCGACGCAGTGGGAGGCAATTTCCAGACCGAATGGCATCCCGACTATACTGAAATCAAGGTAATCACCACGAAGGCAGGCTTCGACAGCACTACCAGCATTCTGGGAGATATTCTTAACAATGCAAAGTTCGAACAGAAATGGGTAGACCGCGCTCGAGAGGAAATCCTCACGGAGATTGTTACTCAAGGGGATGATGTTTTTCAAACCAGTTATGAGCAGGTCAGGATGAAGCTGTATCAGGACAATCCGTATCATCGCCCGACTCGCGGATATGTACGGTCTTTGAGGTCGATAACTGTAGAGGATCTGCAGCGGTTCTACCAGCAGTATTATGTACCGAACAATATAGTGGTCTGCGTTGTTGGAGATGTGACACCGGAGCGTGTGCTTGAGAGGATGAAAATTGCGTTTGCGGGCACCAGCTCACGAACTCTGCCTCGGCTTCGTCCTATTCCGGCTGAAGAACTCAAAGAATCGAAGAGCGAACTGCTGGAACGTCCTATAGATGCGGCATATTTTCTTTTTGGATTCCTGGCCCCATCGGTTACTTCAGAGGATTATCCGGCTATGAGAGTGACTGCTGCAGCGCTCGGCAGCGGCAAGGGGTCCAGGATGTTCCGAAACTTGAGAGAGACTAAAGGCCTTGCTTACGAGCTGGGAACTATCTACCCGACGATGAAAAACCAAAGCCACGTGCTTGCTTACCTGGTCACAGACCCATATAGAAGAGTCCTGCCCGGATTTTCCATAGAAATGATGCTTGAGGAAGTAAAGCAGGCAACGCTGGATGAAGTCTCTAAACTGCAGAAGGAACTGCTGACGCCGCAGGAATTGGAAAGAGCAAAACAGTATACCATCGGAACCTATGCTCTGCAGCATCAGAGGCTTAGAGACAGGGCTTTTCACCTTGGATGGCTTGAGACTATAGGCCTTGGCTGCGAGTATGACCTGACTTATGCATCTAAGATAGAAGCTGTAACCGCGCAGGATGTTCAGCGGGTTGCGAAGAAGTATCTCAACAACTATGTAATGACAATAGTGCTTCCGGAAACATTCGAAAAGGATAGTCTCGTAAGTAAAGAATGATATGAAATTAAAATTGACCATAGCACTCCTATTTGTTGCACTGCTGGCAATCATCCCCATACAGTCGGATGCAAGGGAAAAAGAGACGGTTGTATTCTGGTATGGAGCGACGCCCGAAGAGCGGGTAGCTTACGAGCAGATGATAGCGGAGTTTAACCGCACGCATCCTGACATCGAAGTGCGCGGGATGCTTGTTCCTCAGTCTTATGTGGAACGGAAGCTCATACTGTCCGTTGCAGGCGGCGTACCGCCTGATGTCGTGCGGTTTTACACTCATCTGGGCGGAGAGATGATGTCTCGCGGTGGATTGGAACCGCTGGATGACCTTATCGCGCGGGATAGATTCGACCTGTCAGACTTCTACCCGATAGGTATTGAGCAGAATACCTACAATGGCAGGCTTTATGGAGTGCCGTGGATACTTTCTCCGAACGCGCTTTTCTACAACAAGAGACTGTTCCGTGAGGCTGGTCTTGACCCGAACCGGCCGCCAAAGACATGGAAAGAGCTTGAGGATTACTCAGTCAAGCTGACCAAGCGCACTGCCAGCGGAGATATCGTGTGCATAGGTTATACAAACTTCCTCAACAACCCGACGGATTTCCACATGTACCTCTGGCAGACAGGCGGAGAACCGCTCAGCCCGGACATGAAACGTATAGCCTTCACCAGCCCGGAGGGAGTGGAAGCGCTGACATGGATGCGGGATTTTCTCATCAAACTGGCGGGACCTAAAGAAACCGGACTGACAAAGGAACAGGCTGTAGAACGTGCAAAGAACAACCTTAACAGGTTCAGAAGCTCGTTTTCAGGGCCGACACAGGACCAATTTGGGCTTGAGAAGGTGGCGATGCGGGTTGACAGCCCGTTCCGCATCCCATCGATGCTTAAGTACTTCCCGGATTTGGATTACGGCATTGCTCCAGTCCCCTACAACAAGGTAGAGGCGATGGAGGTAGTTGGTAACTCGCTGGTTATCCCCAGAGGAAGCAAGCACAGGGATGCAGCCTGGGAATTCATCAAATTTGCGTCCAGCCGAGAGCAGATGCTCACCGTCACCAACTTCAACAACCAGTTTTCAGGCCGGATTCCGGCAAGAAAGAGCGCTGCCAAGTCAGAAGAGCTATATGGGAACCCTCTGATAGCGCCGTTTGTCGACCAGATAGAGCGAGGCTACGGAAGAACCACGCCAATAGCCCCCGGATATCGTGAAGTTGGTGATGCACTTGCCCGAAACATAGAGCAGGTATTTTCCGGCAAGCTTACGCCTGAGGCTGCTCTCAAACAAGCATCTGCAGACGGTCAAAAAACCCTGGATAAAGCCACTGAAGATATGACTCGGTATCCAGCAGTGCCCTGGGCAACTCTGGCAGTGGTAACGGGCGTGCTGCTCGCAGTTACAATAGGTTTTGTATGGTTTGTGATTATCAAGCAGACTCGCGGGCATCGCATGGCGAGGCGGGAAGCTGTGCTGTTCTATCTCTTCCTGTCTCCGTGGCTGGTTGGATTTATAGTGCTGACGCTTGGCTCTATCCTTGCATCTCTTGTTTTCAGCTTCACGCGGTGGGACATCCTTAGCGCTGCCAGATTTGTAGGGATAAGCAACTATATCGAACTGATTTTCCGCGACCCGAGATTCATCACAGCACTCTACAACACCATCTACTACGCATTCTTCAGCATTCCGCTTGCAATGACCGGCGGATTGGCTATATCTGTGTTGATGAACCAGAAGCTTCGAGGAATGCAGGTTTTCCGAACGGTTTATTATCTGCCTGCGGTTGTATCGGGAGTTGCTACAGCTATCTTGTGGCAGTGGCTGTTTAACCCGACAACAGGGCTGTTTAACAAGCTGTTGATAATGCTTGGGCTTGATAAGCTGATTTTGACCCTTACAGGAGCCGTAGTAGCCAATGGCTTTTTGAATGAAGCCAATCTTGCCAAACCTGCATTCATCATTATGGGCCTGTGGAGCGTCGGAGGGGCGATGATTATCTATCTGGCCGGACTCCAGGGCATACCGGAAGAGCTTTATGAGGCAGCCAAGATAGACGGCACAAATGCATGGCAGAGGTTCCGGCACGTAACGCTTCCATTGCTCAGTCCGACCATCTTCTACCAGTTGGTCATTGGAACGATGGCGGCATTCCAGTTCTTCACGCCTGTCTACATCATGACCGGAGGAACAGGACAACCTGAAGATTCGACGATGTTCTACTCGCTTTACCTGTTTAAGAACGCTTTCGAGTTCATGAAGATGGGTTATGCGTCTGCGATGGCATGGATACTCTTTGCCATAGTGCTGGTCATCACGCTGGTGCATTTCAAGGGCGCTAAACGCTGGGTCTACTACGAAGGAAAATCTGAAGAGTAGGGTTTCTATTTGGGGCCGGTTATCATCCCGGCCCCATCTGTTCTACTACGCTGAGATTCTCGTTACATAGGAGGTGGAGGCACAGCGTAGGTCGTTGATGGCGATTGAAAAGTAGTCGTAGGCAAGCCTGTTCCTGTTGTCCAGAGAGGAATCCCTGCAGAAGACCTGAGATTGAGAGTCCTGTTATCCTGCACCACTTGAGTAGCAACTACTGTCGGTTGATTGTTTATTGTAACTGCTGACCCGCGAACCCAGATAAGATTGCCCGATCTGAACTGAAATCCGCTTTGCTGCATCAGATCCTGCGGGCCAAGGAGCACTCGAACGCTCGATGTTGTGCCCACTATGCCGACATTGACCATTACAAGCGGAGATCCACCCAGAGGGTTCGTCAGATAACTAATACTTCTTATCTCTCCAGTTACCGTTACCATCTGAGCAGGATTGAACGGCACGTCTGGTGTAACCCCTGGGCCTGTGCCTGCAGGCGGAACATATCCTATCCAGACAGGTATGCCGGTCATATTTCTCAAATCAGTTCTTACAGATCCCTGGGCTATACTTGTTGCCACAACATAAGGTCTGCCATTAATTTCTACAGAAGAACCTCGCACCCACAACTGCTGGCCGCGGCTTATTCTGAATCCCGATTGGGAGAGTACATTGGCAGGTCCAAGTAGAACCCTGACTTCACGCGCTGAAGTATCAGTTGGCTGAAGGACTGCCACTACAAGCGGAGAAGTTGACTCGGCAGTCCGTGCCTGCTCTATCCTGATAATCCTCCCCTGTTCAATAACCATTCGGTTTGGATTGAACGGAACAAACGGGCCGGTAACAGGGCCTCCTCCTACTGGCGGTATGACAGCGCCTCCCCTTGACCAAAGCGGCAAGCCGGCTTGAGTGCGAATAGAATATGACGCTATAGGAGTTCTAACAGTGGAAGCTACTATATAAGTTCTGCCAACGAGACTCCTGAGAGAACCTGTGACTGTTATTCTATCTCCAGGGTTCAGGTTTAGCCCAATCTGGTTTATAAACCATCCCGGGCCAAGAAAGACCGTATAGATTTGATTCTGAGACTGAACAGCCACTGCACGCGGCCCTGCCGCCGGATTACCGGGGTTGTAATCAATTGTTGTAAGCACTGTGCCGGTAATTGCCGTAACAGACTGCGGATCAAAGCGCATATCAAAATTACATACCTGAGCCAAAGCCAGACTTGGTAACAACAGCGCTGCCAGTGCTACTGCGATGATTAACTTTTTCACTGCGATTCTACTCCTTTCATGCTAGCGGCTGCCGACAAAAGCCTTGCGTAAAGCCGATTACTATTACCCCGCTTGATATAACACCAAAAGCTGAACATACGAAAGCTATAAGCAGAATGTTTGCAAAAATCATGCTGAGATGCCGAATCAAGTTCGGCATGACATGTCTAAGTCGGCATGACGTGTTTTAAGTCGGCATGATGTGTTTAAGGAGGAAGTAGTGCGGTTTTATAGAGACGGTATCAAGATGATTACTCGGGCAGGCTTAACCCCAGAACTTTCTATCGAGGCTTCTGTATTGAATGGCTTCAGCGACGTGTGGAATCTGAATGTCAGTCTCTCCGGCAAGATCTGCGATGGTTCGAGACAGCTTCAGGATGCGGTCGTAAGCTCTTGCGGACAAATTGAGCTGAGTAATTGCTGATCTCAACAGGTTTTTCACTTCATCCGAGACCTGGCAGTAGGCTTTTATCTGTCGGGAGTTCATGTGCGCGTTGCAGTAGATACCTGTACCTGCAAAGCGGTCTACCTGCAGTTGTCTGGCCTTCGTTACCCTGGCACGAATATCACATGAGGTCTCACCTGACCCGTAGCTTAACATTTCATCGTGCCTGAGCCTCGGAACTTCTATGTGGATGTCGATTCTGTCCAAAAGCGGGCCTGATATCCGCTGCAAGTAACGCTGGATGACCTGCGGAGTGCATGTGCAGGCTTTGAGATGGTCATTGAAGAACCCGCAAGGGCAGGGATTCATGGCAGCGACCAGCATGAACCTTGCAGGATATGTGAGCGATGCCTGAGCGCGGGCTATTGTTACTTTGCCGTCCTCTATGGGCTGGCGCATTACTTCAAGGACATCTCGCCTGAACTCAGGAAGCTCGTCAAGGAACAGAACACCATTATGTGCCAGGCTGACTTCACCGGGCCTTGGATAAGTGCCTCCACCTGTCAAACCGGCATTAGAAATAGTATGGTGAGGTGAACGGAAGGCTCGCTTGGTAACCAATGCCTCATTGGAGCTGAGAAGTCCGCAAACGCTGTAAAGCTTGGTAGTATCGAGAGCTTCATCAAGAGAGAGCGGCGGAAGGATTGTCGGAATCCGCCGCGCGAGCATCGTTTTGCCGCTGCCCGGAGGGCCGATCATCACTATGTTATGCCCACCTGCCGCCGCGACCTCCATAGCGCGTTTTACATGCTCCTGGCCTTTTACGTCACAAAAATCCACCTCATAAGACGGCTCATCAAGCGCTGCAAAATCGGCTGAATCGATGATAGCAGGCAGCATGGTCTGGTTATCGTTGAAGAACTGGACAACTTCCGTCAGTGTAGTTACCGGATAGACTTCTACCTCACTGACAATCGCAGCTTCTTTGACATTGTGGGCTGGCACTACCATGCGCTTTATCTTCAGCTCTCTTGCTTTGAGCGCTATGGGGAGAACTCCGCTTACCGGGCGCACGCTGCCATCCAAAGACAATTCGCCGATGACTATGGTGTCCAGAATTGCATCAGGATCAATCTGACCGGTGGCTGCAAGGATTCCGACGGCAATAGGCAGGTCAAAAGCAGGACCTTCTTTGCGGACATCTGCAGGGGCGAGGTTGATGGTGATCCGTTTCATCGGGAACTCAAGCCCGGAGTTCTTTACTGCAGACCTTACCCGTTCTCGGGATTCCTGCACGGCAGTATCTGGGAGACCGACTATATCAAAACGAGGCAGACCCCCGGATATGTCAACTTCCACCTCGACGATGTAAGCGTCGATGCCAAGAACAGCACTGGAGTTGACTTGAGAGAGCATCTAGAACCTGCCTCCATGAGGGCGATAGCCTTCTACCACATCCATTATAAAAACAGGCAAGCGTAGTGTCAACGGCAAATATAAAAATTGCGGAGAGTGTAAAGCGTAAAGTGAAAAGTGTAAAGTCAGGAGTTCAAAATTATCGGTGGTAATGCCTAAACAGATGGGATGTTTGCTTTTATTCGGCAATTATAAGCAAAGTTCAGCGAATAAAGCTGCATCCCTCCAACTAACAGCCGAAGGGATGCAGGTCGTTACAGTTCTAGTGTCAGTTTCAGACTACAGGCGGCCGTAATACCACCTTTCGTCGCCTTTGACTTTCACATTAACAGGAATCTCGCATTTTTCCTTGTTGCCCTTGGCAAACTCGACGTTGAACTCCTGAATTGTGCAGAATCCATACATCTCCTCACCATTTGCAGGCTTTACGACAACCAGGAATACTCCGTTGAACCCAACTACATGGATGGGGCCGAACGGGTTATCGTGCAGTTCGCAGCCGGTTTCGGTCACGCCCGGTTTCACAGGCCGGTTCTTCAGGAAGAACTTGCCCTGAGCGTCTGTTTTGCCCTCGTGCTCAGGTATGGTGTCGATGCCACGGCCATTTGAATCGATGTGCGTTTGATATACCTTAATCTCAGCGTTGGTAACCGGCTTGCCATCCGGGCCTTTGATTACCAGCCAGTTCTGCTTGGGCATGCAGTAGAGGTATTCACCGAAATAACCTCTTCGCTTGCCCTTGGTATAGTTGTAAGCAAAGACATCACCCGGAGAGTAAAGGCTGTAGAGCATATCAGGGTTCTTGTGAGGGCTGATATCGCCTCCGCCCATTAATCCTTTCTGGGCATAGTTGAATCCGACACCGTTGACTTTATTGTCTTCTGGTGCGGTTATGAACTGGTAATTGTCGATAATGCCGTTTTGATGGCTCATTTCATGCAGCCAAGCGCCGTCCGGCCTGCCCAGGAAGTTGAGGAAGTTCAGGAAACACGGTCCCTGCTGGCTTATGTCCCAGAATGTGTCACGCATGGTGCATCCCCGGCCTCCATCGTAAAGCGGGTCCTGCTCTCCAATCTGGAACGGACCATAAGGACAGCGGCGTTTGATTTCGCCGTCATCAACATACTCGATTTTACCGATCATAACTCGTGCGGTGATACCATTCGGAGCAAAATCGTACTTGGACTCGGCAAACAACTGGTTCATGAACCTTGCCTGACCTTGCAGCCAGTCCTCAAACGAGTAAGATCCGATCATATTCACCTTTTGCTCGGCTTCTGCCAGCGTGCCGCGCTCAATTACATGCTTCCACATAATCGCGTTGTTGCGTATGGTCAGTTCGTCGTTCCTGGGGCAATAATCTTCGGCTGTTGGAGTAAGTTTGAACGTTATATCGTGGTCTGCAGGATCCCAGGCCCATTTGTAGGAGAATTCCGCGCGTTCTCGCGGTTTCAACTCATTGACAATGCCTTCTGCAACCTGTTTGCCATCTACAAGCCATACATACTTCGCACCGGCAGGAGCTTTGCCTTTGTTCTGAATATGTGCGGTGAAGGTGACAATCTCTCCCTTGTCCGGGTAATGCTTTACGTCTTTGTTGTCACACTGCATCATCTCCAGGCCATCGTAACCGGGAGCTGTGTATTTCTCATAGACCGGTGTTCTTTCGATAAACAGCACATCCAGGTCTGCAGCCTGGTCATTGGGCGGAGTATAGGAAGGCTGATTTGGTGTGAACCGAACATCGTCTATCTGAACGAAGTGAGCCGCGTATTTCGGATTATTGGTTCCGCCAAAGGCTATTTCAAAGAAATCGATGTTCTTGATGGATGGGTTCAGCCAGTAAAACTTTTCCCACTGAGGATCATCTTTCAGCGGCACTCGCACTGTCTGCCATTCACCATCTGATTCTGCTTCAAACAGGGAATGCCGGTTTGCAGGTCTGATGCGGATGAAAGGACCGTCCTGGTCTCTCAGGTAGATGATGGGGTTTGGCCCGCGATGGGTTATTCCTTTGGGGAATCTGACCTTGAACTCAAGGTATTCTGCGTTTGATAAGTCCCAGTTGGCATTGCGCCATTTGGGGAATGCGAAGTAGTGCTCTGCTCCCTGGCAATAATTGAGGACAACTGAATACTTGCCAGCAGCAGGTCTATCATCAGTTCCAGCACATTGAGCGAACCACGGGCCCCAGTCTTCAGCGCCGCAAGTCCACAATGCGGGATCTTCTGTAAAATCCGGGAGGGACTGTCCCATTACTACCGAACTCAGCACAAGAACTAGTAGACAGATCACGAGTGCCTTTAACATGCTAACCTCCAGAGAAATCGAAACCTGATTCAAGAATTGTATTTGAAAGCAGGCTCGTCAATGGAATCCTACGATACTTTTTCGGAATTGTCAAAGTTGTGCAAGTAGATTATTCGAAAAATATATATGGCAGATGTTAACAAAATTGGCAATGCAGGCTGATAATGTAGTTTGAGTTCTTACAACAAGCCTGGTTGATTATCGGCTGATTCCTGACCTGCACAGCCATTCAAGTTTATCTGCCTGCCCTGAATGGGAACCAGAATTTGTAGTGCAGCTCAAGCAAGTGAGCATAAAAAGTAGTTTTTGGAAAAAAAATCTACCATTAGCGGTAATTAAGCGGGCTTACTTGCGTCAGTTGTATTTGACACAGCTTGGCAAGCGAGCTGTGCATTATTGTGTTGACTATCGCGCTTATGACGGACCAGGGTGGAAAGGAGGTGAAACGATCCTTGAGTGACCTGAAGTCTCGTCGAGCGATAGTAATAGGCGTGGAGGAAAGAGAGAGACATCGATAAGCGCAGAACAGGAAACAATGGCTACTATCTGCGCGGACTCGAACTGTTTGACCTCCTCCAGCCACAATTGAACCAGACATTCAAGGAGGAAGGTAATGTTAAAAACAGCATTAAGCATCGGCTTACTTCTTCTACTTGCGGTTCCTGTGTTTGCACAGGGTCCGTTTGCCGATGTTCCCCCCGATCACTGGGCTTATGAAGCAGTAAACGAGCTTCAGGAAGACGGTATATTGATCGGTTATCCCGATGGCACATTCCGCGGTAACAGAGCGATCACTCGCTACGAGTTCGCAGTTGCTATCGCCAGAATGGTCCCAGTTCTCGAGCAGAGAATTCTCGAGCAGGTTGCTGATATGCTCGAAGATATCGATGTCACCCCTGGTGGCGTTGGCGAGGAGCGATTCAATCAGCTTCAGAACAGCGTAGGCCAGCTTGAGAACAGAGTAACTGCACTTGAGCAGAGAGGGCCAGGTGGAGTGACTCTTGAGCAGTTCAATGCTCTGCAGGCACTGGTAAACGAGTTCCGCGATGAGATCGCAGCTCTGGGCGTAGACGTTGACGCGCTGAGAAGAGATCTTGCAGGACTTGCAGCACGTGTTGAGGTTCTCGAGAAAGAGCAGCAGAGAGTCCGCTTCTGGGCTGATCTGAACACGTTTGCAGTTGCAACAAGCGTGGACGACGGCACACCGTTTGATCTTGCAGGCCGCCCGTTCCAGGGTGAAGGCGCTGCATCCGGTGAGTTGATCAACTCCGTAAGTTTCGTCAACGACATGGACCTGTGGGTTCGGGGCACCCTGACCCCGTCGGTCTCCGTTGTTGCTGACCTCAACTTCGGCAACTTCATTCCGGCATATCTCGGTGGAGTAGTCAACGACTTCATCGGAACCGAGAGAACAACCCAGACCAGAACACCTGGTGAGGAGTTCTCCTCAACCTATTCGTTCGTTCCTTACTATATGTTCGCAGAGTGGGGATTCGGCAACGGTTCCCTGCAGGTAGGTCGCATTCCGGTTCAGTACACACCGTACACCCTCAAGATGATCGACGTAGCACCTTACATTTACGACGAGACTCTTGATATGGGCAATTATCCGCTCGATGGTGGTAAGCTGACCTGGAGACTTGGTGCATTCGACATATTGGCGTTCGCAACCAAGACCGATCAGAATGAGCTTCTGTTTGGCCCGAACGGCGTTGGCGGTGGTCTTGTTGGCCAGCCGACAATCGCTCTGTATGATAACTTTGCTCCTACACCTACAGTTGGTGGAGCACCGTTCCATGATGCTGGCGGCCATGCTGCTGGTGGTTTGCTATCAACCACCCAGGCTGCAGGCGCCCGTGTGACATTCGGAACCCCGTTCAGAGGCACTCTTGGACTGACCTACATCAACGCAGCTGGCCCGATTGACGCCGGCTACGATGAGACCGAGGTCTTCGGTGCTGATGGTAGATGGCAGTTCGGCCGCTTCGGTCTGGCAGCCAGCTACACCGTGAACGATACTTCTGATGACGATGAAGGACTTGCCGACATCGACGATGATAACACAGCTCTTGACGTTGCCCTGACCTTTGGTCTTGGCAAGCTGGGAGTTGACCTTGGCTGGAGATCAATCGAGCACAACTTTGCTGCTCCTGGTTACTGGACCAAGGTAGGTATGTGGGCCAACCCGACCAACATCGAGGGTCCATATCTCAACCTGAACTACGGCCTGACCTCTTCGGTCAGCCTCGTGGCAAACGCTGCCTTCTATGAGGGCGCTAACACGGTTGCCGGTCTTCCGCTCGTCATCGACGAGACTGATGACGAACTGTGGAATGCCGAAATCGGACTCCGCTGGGGTCTGAGCAGCACCAATAGCCTCAGCCTCGGTTGGGAGCGCGTAAGATGGAGCCCTGACGGCGGTGACGACACCGACGAGGACTACATCAGCATTGGCTGGGCATACCAGATCAATCCGAGCGCTGGATTCAACCTGAGCTACCAGATAGTCGATTACTCACCGTCCGGAGCAATCGCTCCTTACGGCACTGCCGAGTACAAGGGCGCTATCGCTGTAGCACAGTTGAAGGCTAAGTTCTAATCTGAACTAAAGTCTGTTGACAAAAGCCCCTGCAGTTAGTTCTGCAGGGGCTTTTTTACATTATGCCGCATATTGTTTGATTTGCAGCTAGAATCCGGTCGGTGAACCGGGCTGAACATTAACTGCAGTTGAGAATGTAGTGTTAAATCTCAACTGACCTCCAACAGTAGACCTGCTGGTATAATCTCTGATAATGTAAGTCTGTCCTTCATAGAGCCAGAAATGCATCCGTGTAGTCTGTCCCGGAGGAATGAGCCTGGTGAAGCGAATTATATCGCTGCCAGTCCTGTCCTGGCCGGTAATGACGATACCTCTTGCCCTGTTAGTCTGGTTAGCCACAGTAAAAATGATCGGTCCCAGTGAGGGAGTCATAGGACTTACCTGAATCCCAGTGCTGGTGATGTTGATAGCACCAGTCATTTGATCATACTGAGGTCCTGCACCCAATGGGAACGGAGTGGGAATTGTCACCTGGGTCGAATACGTGCTGGTGAAGTCTGATTGGTCATCAATAATACGTCTGGATGTGTAGTCACGGAATGTATAGACATTGCCCTGAAATAGCCAGAACTCCATTGTCGTGCTGCCACCCGGACTAAGCATCATAGAGTAGCGGATTATTGGAGTATTGGCACGGTCCAGTCCTGTTACAACTACGCCGCGTGTGCTGCTGGACTGATTGACAACGTTGAACGTGATAGGTCCAGGGGCAAGTGTTGGACTGATAGTCAACTCAGTATCTGTGAGTGTGATTGTGCCTACTGACCTTGGGAAAGGTAACAGATCAACACGATCCTGGGCAATGGTTGGAACAGTCAGCACTCCCAGTACAAAAAGTACAGCCAACCCAACCCTTAAACTTTTAATGAGAAGATCTTCCCTCATTTTGTTACCTCCTAACAAGCGTACAAAGGGACATGCCCCTTTGCCATACTTCTAACATCTAATTACCCTGAGAGTGATAACGGAAAACGAGGGAGTTGGCATTATATAACAAATGTCAGAGTGAGGCGGAATATATCTGAATCAGGCAGGAGTAAGATTAGTCATCATCCCGAACGCATGAACGTCACCTTGAACTTGTTTCAGGGTCTCATGACTGCAAAGAGATGCCGAATCAAGTTCACTACCATCCCACAGGCTGAGGAGATTAACCTCGGGCTAAATTTGCAATTTAGCCCGGAATAGTGAATTAGGGATTTGCAATCCCGATTGCTGATATTTAAGATAATCATCCGGGATCACAGATCCCTCAGCAATATGTCCGGGAGGGATTGCAAATCCCTCCCGAGAGATGAGAGATGATTCTCCCAAGAGATGATTCTCCCGAAAGATGGTCCTAACCTCGGGCTAAATTTGCAATTTAGCCCGGAATAGTGGATTAGGGATTTGCAATCCCGATTGCTGATATTTAAGATAATCATCCGGGATCACAGATCCCTCAGCAATATGTCCGGGAGGGATTGCAAATCCCTCCCGAGAGATGA
>JAKPFN010000067.1 GCA_029551395.1 Armatimonadota bacterium
CGGCTTGGCTCTTGGGGCAATTATACTCACTGCTTTAACGTCTGCTTTAGATATCTTCGATGGAGACCAGGAGAAGGAAGAATAGACCT
Organism: Armatimonadota bacterium; assembly: GCA_029551395.1. Lineage (GTDB taxonomy): Bacteria > Armatimonadota > UBA5829 > UBA5829 > DTLH01 > JAKPFN01. Next base: position 90 of record JAKPFN010000067.1, read on the forward strand.
TTGTACCAATAAAGCTGATGAAAGGATGAAAACAATGGTTAATTTCAAAGACTGGTTTGATGATGGCGATTACTACACTGGACCGCCGCTTACTGACGAGATGGTTCGGAATGCAGAGAAAGAGTTGGGTTACAAGCTTCCAAAATCGTATATTGAACTGCTTCGAGTCAAAAATGGAGGCTCACCTGCGCTAAGTTGTTTCCCAACAAAGGAGCCCACCGGTTGGGCACCTGATCATGTAGAAGTAATGTGTATATATGGGATTGGCGGTGAGGATGGCATCGATACAGAATCAGGCAGCAGCTACCTGATTGGTGAGTGGGGATATCCTGATGTCGGTGTTGTTATTGGCATGACTCCATCTGCTGGTGATGAAGCGATTATGCTTGACTACAGTCAGTGTGGGCCTCAAGGCGAACCACGGGTGATATATGTAGATGTCGAAACAAAAGATGGAAAGCCGCATGTCGTAGTGTTGGCGGAAAATTTCGAGGAATTTCTACAAGGCTTTAAGTCCAAAGATGAATTTCCTGAGTGATGTCAGAGCTTCAGGCAAGAGAACTGGGGAAAGCTGTCTGCTCTCTGATGAAGATAAACAAGTGCTTGCAAATGAGCCGCGTTGGATAATTGGCTATTGCGACTAAGATATCAAGGAAATTGCTGATTGGAAGCTTTCAAAGAAACCTGGTCTTCCACTAAATCTAGATCCACCATACGTAGGCTATCGGGACAATCCGGGCGGACGGTTCTTTCTGTAGGTAGGGAGGGATAAACCAAAATGCTAAGATAGTCATTGCAGTTGTGTTTATTGTTCTGGCAGGGCTTTTTGTAAACTCGCTAATAGCAAGAAGTATCCAGGATGCTAGTCTGTCTAAGATTCCTGGGTGTTTTGTTTATCTCGACAACGATAAAGTCAGAATCTATCGTCCAGGGGAAGGAAGAGTAAACAAAAAAGAGTATGGCAGCATTGAAGAGTCGAGCGTGCTGCTGTCATCCGACCATCCATCGCGTAACATCACTTTTCTCAATAAATACAGCACCTCCGGATTGCTTCAAGTAAGTAAAAATGGCAGTAGTGTCAAAATATCGCCTGATAATAAGCTTTCTGATTATAAGCCTGGAAACATCACTCGCTGGAGAGTGAGCGGAGACAAGCTATATACGGTCAAATACCAGAACCGGCAGGCTGTGCTTATGAGTCTTGATAAGAATGGGCATATAGACAACATCAAGCTGATGCTTCCTTCCAAAATCAAGCCTCAGGAAGATTGGTGCACTGCTCCGTCAATCCACAACGAAACACAGATTATATTCAGTGTTCCTGTTGTTGATAGGCGGAGTCTTATGGTTTTGGTTGACACATCTAACGATGATGTTAAAGTGCTGGGAGAAGGCTTCAACCCTGAATGGTCTCCTGATGGTTCTCTCATTGCCTTTACATATGGTTTGACTTTGAAAGTGATGGATGTAGATACAAGTAAAGTGTCCAGCTATGAAATCTGGCGCCCCCGGACGTTTATCGACCGGTTATTTCCGTTCAGATACTCAGGCATAGTGAGCAATATAAGCTGGCTTGGCGGTAATGAGTATGTTGCCTGCGCGTTAGTGCCAGCATCAATGGCCTGGCAGCACCAGATAGCGGTGATTCACCTGCCTACAAAGTCATCATACCAGCTTCCAATATCTGTAGACCCTGTTGGATGGGCATGGGTGCCGGATTCTCAATAGTTTTAGCCCTATAGTTAGAAGGATATTGAAATAGCAATAAAGCGTAAGACGGCATTGAGCGGGATTTGCAATCCCTCAGTGACGAGTTACGAGTAAATGCGGAATGCGGAGTGCGGAATGAAGAGAATGCTTCGGCGCGGTTTTAGCGCCGAAGCCCAGGTATGAGCCCATTCCTCAGGAGGGATTGTAAATCCCTCAACCATCCTTCCGGGCTAAATTGCAAATTTAGCCCGAGTGTAGTGCCCGAGGGTAGAACCAAGTGTCCCTTTCTTTATATCACTCCCAGACTCTCACCACCGGATTTCTGCGGAGGCCGAATGGTCTGTGGCGGCCAAGGAGGATGTTTGCCAGGTTGCTTCTGGTCTCTATTCTCAGGCGATTGCTGCCTGAGGTTATGTAGTCGGTAATATCGAAGACATACGGAGTCCAAAGCCGTTTTCCTGCAGGCTCACCGTTTACAATGACCGCTGCAGCATCCCAAACATCGCCCAGGTTCAGTTCTACTCGCGCTGGTTTGTTATCCAGATCGAAATCTGCGGTGTATACCACCGTTCCTGAGTAATAAGGCATCGGTTCTTCCAGGTGGAACGGGTATCGGTCAGTTTTTACTTTGATAACTATGCCATCATCTGTCTGGGCAACGTCAAAATCACCAGCAAACCGGATAGGTTCTGAGAGTTTGGTTGGTGATACCACGCGAACCACGTTTTCTCCCTGCTTTAGTAGATGCGTTACGTCGGCAGCGAGGTCGCTTGGGTCAGTCAGCCATCTTTGGGTAGGCACGAAGAAGATTTCTGTGCCGTTTACAGTTACCTGGCAGTCCGAATAATCCCGGTCGACTACCAGCCGGATAAACTCCGGTTTGTCCTTTATCTGGAGCCTGGTTTCGTAAGTCCCGGCAAACTGCTTGAAATCTGGCGGAGCCAGATCCCAATACACAGGGGCAAACCGAGGCTCATTGCGCACGTCGATTTGCTCATTACCATCTATGTAATGGAAATCGTAGATGACTGCGACGTTCTCTCCGACATCTACGGAGACATCCTGAAGCTCGATTTCCCTTGGTTTAAGCTCTGTCTCAGTTTCCTGAACCAGTTCACCTTTTTCTATGACTAACAACCAGGACTGATAGGGGGCAAAATGCAGCACGGCTTCTGCTTTTTTATCTATAATCTTGCTTGGGAGCGGCGTTTCCACTCCTGTTTCAGGCGAAATGAGCGTCAACCTGGACTTTTCTGTAAATCTGGCCGAGATTTCAAGGGCATGCTCGCTCCTGTTTGCCAGGAAAGCTATGCGCTTGCCGTCCTTTTCGCGCTGGAGCAGGAGAATGTCTTCCCGGCCGGTGCCGTTCAGGTGGATTCCATCGTCGATGGAGTGCCTGAGCCGCATCACAAAGCCCGGAAGGTCTTCAGTTGCTACAAACTGCACTCCATTGGAGCTGCTTGGCTCGTTGGCTGGCACAGGATCAGCAGACCTATAGAAGAAGTAGGTTTCGACCTGTTTAGCGATATTGCCAACTGCTTCATATTCCTTTGGCCGCATATAAGGAGTATATGGGATGATGAGCACGTCATATTGCTCGTCTCCGAGCTTTATCCGGCCGTTATCTACAGTTGCTTCTGCCAGGGTAGGGAAGTCTACCAGGTCATAATCCATCTGGCGCATCATCAACTCCAGGCAGAGGGAGTTCAGCACGTTATCGATACACTCGAATTCCTGGGTCTTTCTGTCCGGTTGATACGCTGCATACAAGCCGGTCAGCGGGTACAGGATGAGAATGTGGCAGATGTGCTTGCCGCCGGTCAGCATATCGCTCAACCGGTTTATATACTGAGAGAATGCGTCGAAGTCCTGCCACATGGGAGACTGGACGAAGAAGGAAGGCGGCGCTTCGCGTTTCATCGGTCCGGCGATTGTGTGGAAAAGCGCATGGGGAACGAGAGTGTTTACCCCAAGGGCAAACTGCCAGTCAACGACCTTTTTCAAGTCCTGATAAGTGACATCCCAGCCTGTGACTCCGAAGGATTCAGACAATACCCGAGGTTTCCGGGCAGAATGTGCGTGTGATGAAGCGATCTTATGCCCGATAATAGATATCCACCTGTTGCCGAGAGTGCCTTTTTCCAGGTGATCGACTCCGGGGATGTCCATTTCTTTCATCGCGCCGAACATGTCTCCCTGGAACCTGATCTGGTAACGCAACGGTTCTTCGCAGTGAGTGTGACCGGTGTAAAGCAGCTTATGACTTTTACACCATTTGGCAAGGTTAGCGTGGTAGTTGTTGTTGAACAGGTAAGAGACATGCTCCCAGAAATCAGCCCTGAAAGAAGCTGCATCTCTGCCAGGCAGGAACAGGTAAGGGATGTTGGGCAGGGCTGAATACTTGTAACGCTCCTCAAAAGTGCGGAACATCTGCTCGGTATATGGAATAGTCCAGTCGTCGTATCCCACTGAGACCCAGTAGATGCTTGGTTCATCGGTAAAAAAGCCGCGGATTGTCTTGCCGAACTCGCTGCCGAAGTGTTTGCGGTACTGCTCGTGTGTCCGATGCTTGAAGCAGTCAACAGCAGCTTTGGAGAGCGTATCTATATAGAATTTATCTCTTTTAATATGGCAGTTGAATACTCGCCAGCCTTCGTCGAGCGCGCGCAGAGATTGAAGGTCTGGAAGCGCCTTTGTCTTCGTTATGACACCGCCCTGCACCCTGGCTGCAAGCAGCAGTTGTCCCGGTTCAAAGAAAGCAAGGTCGATATCGCTTCTGGGGATGCATCTGACCGAGAGATATTTGCTCATATACTGCAGGTGATCTGCCTGGACGGTCGTCCCTGCTGTTCCGCTGGGCCAGTTAAGCTCGTCATAGATCCAGATATGCATTCCCCGTGCTTTGGCCTGTTTAAGGCACCAGTCAAAGGTTCGGAACCATTCATCAGAAAGGTAGTCGATGGTGATTCCATAGCGTGGATGGACCATAACCTCAGTAATGCCAGCAGCAAGCATGGCATCAAGTTCAGATTCTATTTGATCGTGGGTGATGTCCCCATTTATAAACCAGAATGGGATTGGGCCGTGGATACCGGCGATGTTGCCTAGATGCTCAGTCATGCGCTCTCCTTCTAAGAATGAAACTGGTGAGCAGAATCCATTGTCTCCAACTAACGGTAGTATGTCAAGGCTCAGGCATTCAAATAGTCAATCTGCCACTTAGAATATGATTTTCAGGACTCGTGTTGCTATGTATTGGCTCATTTAGCAGTGTTCACATATCGGACATATGGTTTGAGAGAGAATTTGCACTCAGACAGTGTATTCACCGATTATTACGCATCATGCCGGGAAACCCTCACCAAATGCCAAATAATACACAGTTGATATACACATAGTGCAATCAGACAGATGTTCGCAGGGAAAATTTCCCCACCCATATTGAAAATTCTATAGCAGAGTCTATTGACTTGGCTTTCTGTCATTGTTATTATCGCTTCACTGGTTTCTACTGGCATCGAAATAGATGAATCATGGAGTAGATTTGGAGTACAGTGGAGGCCAATTGGAGGGTTGGGGAGCCCACAATGTTCGGCGGTTCATTTACACACAAGTTGGATGAAGTAGGGCGGTTCATTATGCCGCGCAAATTCCGCATGTCTCTTGGTGAGCCATTTATCATCACCAGAGGGATGGGCTGCCTGCTTGTTATGACCACCGACAGATTCAACGAAATCTACCGGAAAGCACAAGGACTCGGAGATCCGCTTTCACTGATGTTCGATCCGAATGCGCGCCGGGTCTACCACCAGCTCTTCTCAGAGATGGCTGAAACTAAAGCTGACAGTCAGGGTAGAGTTCAGCTTACGCCTGAACAGAGAGCACATGCCGGAATAGATAAGGATTTGGTGATTCTTGGCATGGGCGATTGGCTTGAAATATGGGGGCTAGAGGCCTGGGAGGCGTATAAGCAGAGCAATCTCACATCGGACCAGTTGGTCCAGGCGGCTTCTCAGTCGCTGCCGAAAAAGGAAAGCGGTGAGGTTGATGCGGCAGTACCACCATCCGGTATTACTGGATGAAGTAATTAGTATACTCGACCCACATTTAGGTGGAATCTATGTCGATTGCACCTTGGGCGGGGCCGGGCACGCTAAGAACATACTCAGCCGTATTATACCTGGAGGACGTCTCGTGGGCATCGATAGGGATGAGGATGCCATAGCGCATGCCCGAAGTGAGCTTGCTGAGTTTTCTGAGAATATAATCCTGGTACAGGGGGATTTTGCCCAGCTTGACCAGATACTTCATGACCTAGGCATAAAAGAAGTAGACGGAGTGTTGTTCGACCTTGGGGTGTCGTCTCATCAGTTAGATACTCCTGAGCGTGGATTCAGTTTTACGGCTCCTGCTCCGCTTGATATGCGTATGGGCATGACACAGACGACGACCGCGGCTGATCTGGTAAATAGTCTGAGTGAGCGAGAGCTTGCTGATTTGATATATATCCATTCGGATGAACGCTGGGCCAGAAGAATAGCCAGGGCTATAGTGGAGCGCAGGGAGAAGTCACCAATACGCACAACAACGGAGTTGGCAGAGATAGTATCTCGGGCGATTCCAGCTTCAGCGCATCCACCCAGGACTCATCCGGCGACGCGGGTCTTCCAAGCCCTTAGACTCGTTGTAAATTCTGAGCTTGAAGCTCTGGACAAAGGTTTGGCAGCAGCAGCAGATGCTCTTAAGCCGGGAGGCAGGATGTGTGTTCTGAGCTATCACTCGCTTGAAGACCGTCGAGTGAAGCAGTTTTTTCAGGCTGCAAGCGGCCGGTGCCAGTGTCCGCCGAACCTGCCGCAGTGTGTGTGCGGCGCTAAACAGATTTTAAAAGTATTGACCAAAAAGCCAGTGACTCCATCACCAGAAGAGATAGAGGAGAATCCTCGTTCCAGAAGCGCGCGGTTAAGATGCGCAGAAAAAGTCGGGCCGACAGGCCTGGAGGGATAAAGGGATGGCTACAGCATTAAGAAAGGCTTATACACCAACAATTGGTGCGGGTGCAGGCAGGAATCAGAGAACTGCACTGCCAGTATCCCGCAGGCAGCGGAAGCGAAGGAATGCTTTGATATTCCGCAGCGTATTAGCCGGGCTTCTCCTGGTGTTTTCATTAGGTTACATCGGGTTGTATGCTCAGGTTACGCTTTATGGTTATCGGCGTGCTGAGTTGGGACGGCAGATTCGGCAAATAGAGATGGAGAACCAGGCGCTTGAGGCAGAGATTCAAACGCTCTCCAGCCCGGAACGAGTTTCCGCGTTAGCAGTTCAATCAGGTATGAAGCCCAGGGATGATGTTGTCTACATCAGCCCGTCGGAGAGCATCAGTGTTGCATTAGCTCGGTAAGGAAGACGGTTAGTGACTGCAAAACACCTCAGAGTTTTGAAGAAACGCACGGCTTGGCTGTTTGTGATTTTAACGGTTCTTTATGTGTTGATTGCCGGTCGGCTTTTCTACATACAGGTGTTGAACAACGAGGAGTATTGCAAACTTGCGGTGCAGCTTCGTCAACGGCAGCTTGTGCTTACTGCTGATCGGGGTACGATATACGACCGTGTCGGGCGACAGCTTGCGGCGGACATTCCAACCTGTTCGGTCTATGTTCATCCGCAAAAGGTCAAGGATAAGTTTGGCACTGCAAAGCAGTTGGCAGATATTACTGGACTAAATGAGCAGTCGATTCTGAAGCTGCTCATGTCGAAGTCGAAATTTGTTTATATCTCGAGAGAACTTCCGGTAGAAGTCGGTGACAAGGTAAAGGAAGCAAATCTGACTGCTGTTGGAGTTATTCGAGAGCCAAAAAGGGTGCATCCTGCGGGAAGTCTGGCTGCACATATTCTTGGATTTACAGATGTCGATGGTAAGGGACTTGAGGGGATAGAGCGGTCACTGAACAGCGAGTTGACCGGCCAAGATGGTTATGCAATTGCAGAGGTAGACTCGTATGGCAGAGTTATACCTGAGACGCGGCGAGGTTCGGTTCCGGCTGTTGATGGATATGACATCGTATTGACCATAGATGCCAACCTTCAGCATATTACCGAGGAAGCTTTAGCAAAGACTTTCGAGACGTATAAACCTGCAGGCGCGACGGCTATAGTAATGGATCCGCACACGGGAGAAATCCTGGCTCTAGCTAATTGTCCGACTTATGACCCTGATAACCGTAAGGGAGTTCCTGCTGGAGCATGGCGCAACAGAGCTGTTACGGACCTGTATGAACCAGGTTCTACTCTGAAGTTGATGACAATAGCAGCAGGTCTGGAAGAAGGGATTCCGGCAACTGAGGTTGTTGCAACCTGTACTAATGGAGGCATGCAGATTGGACGCCGTCGGGTAAGGTGTTCTTTACATGCTCCATATATGGCAGGTCATGGCGGAGTAGATATGTATGGGATTATCAAGCACTCGTGCAACATTGGTGCTGCAACAATTGCACTGAGACTTGGCCCTGATAAGCTCTATACATATATGAAGGACTTCGGTTTTCTGGATAAACCTGGTTCAGGAATGGCTGGTGAGACTGTTCTGGGGCTTGCATCTCCCGATACGTGGCCTGCTATTAAGCTGGCTAATATTGGGTTCGGCCAAGGGATAGCAGTCAGCCCGCTTCAGATGGCTTGCGCTTACTCGGTTATTGCCAATGGCGGTGAGTTGATGAAGCCGCAGATAGTCCGAGAGATAAGGACTAAGGATGGCAGGGTTGTAGAAGCATTTCAGCCGAAGGTAGTCAGGCGGGTAGTGTCTGAAGCAACGGCAAAACAGGCCATAGAGATGCTGATTGGCTGTGTGGATGACGGCACAGGAAAGTCATCTAAAGTCAATGGCTACAGCATTGGCGGCAAGACTGGGAGTGCTCAAAAAGCAAGCACTACAGGCCGTGGATATGCACCAGGCAAGTATGTCGCATCGTTTATGGGTGTGGTTCCGGCTCGCGACCCGAAGCTGGTTATCTGTGTTGTTGTGGATGAGCCAAAGGGAAGTCATTGGGGCGCTACGGTAGCTGCTCCGGTGTTCCAGGAGATAGCAGAAAAGGCGATGTGGTATTTGCGAGTTCCGCCTGATATGCCTTTGGAGCAGGATGAATCTGCACCTGTTGGCGTTACCACTGGGAAGGTAAAAGTAAAGGTTGGGGCTGGTCATACGGGCTAGGAACGGGAACTTGGGCGAGTTCGTTCCCAGCCCACAGCCCCAATTATTGAGTTAAAAGAGCAAAGTGTAAAGTGAAAAGACAGGGCAATATCATCTTACACTTATTAATTTTTCTCAAGCTTGTAGTGGTTGCGGTTGTTTACTCCGGAAACATGCAACCGCACCCGGTTTAGGGCCGTGCGATAGGCCAGATTTGGGAATCTTGGGCGAGTCCTACTCTGTGCAGCGCGGCCCTTTTTTCTTTTTTATCGATTTTTCTGAATCTCCTCACACGAAGAGAAGTAAGGTTGAGGCAGTAGATAGTGAGATTAGAAATTAGTTATTACTATCTAACATCAACGCTCAACACCTTCTCTTTCGTGATATAATTAAGCGAGAGAAACAAACTCATGTTCTTAAGTAAAGTTATAGAGCCGCTAACGGATGTGCGCCTGATGGGCGGCGATGTAGAAATCAACGGGATTACCTATGATTCGCGCAAGGTAGAACCTGGCACGCTCTTCGTAGCCTTCAAAGGCGGCACATTCGATGGTCATGACTTCATTCCTGATGCAGTGGCTCGCGGCGCATCTGCTGTTGTTGTCGAAAAGGAAGTCGAGACCAGTATCCCCACAGTGATAGTCCCCGATTCACGTGCTGCATTGTCCCTTCTTGCGGCTAATTTCTTTGGTTATCCATCCCGCAAGATGACTCTCGTAGGCGTAACGGGCACAAACGGCAAAACAACTACAACTCATCTTGTCCAAAGCATATTTCAAGCTGCAGGAAAGAAATCCGGATTGATAGGCACGCTTGGCGCGCGCATCAATAACCAGGTTATCGAAACAGAACACACTACACCCGAATCTTCAGACCTTCAGCGGGTACTTGTAAAAATGGTGGATGAAGGTGTTGAAGTAGTGACTATGGAAGTTTCGTCTCACGGGCTTGTGCAGGGCAGGACTGATTACTGTGAGTTCGACTGTGGTATCTTCACCAACCTGACTCAAGACCATCTGGATTTCCATGGAAGTATCGATGAGTATCGAAAAGCCAAGCTCATGCTGTTCTCGGATTATCCGGCAAAATCAGATAAAAAGTTTTGCGCTGCTGTCAATGCTGATGATTCTTCTGCACAATTGGTGATAGAAGCGGTCAAGGGAACCGTAATCACTTACGGGATTAATTCTGATGCGGATGTTAAAGGCTCGGATATAGAAGTAAGCCCTTCGTCTGTTTCGTTCGTTATCTCTTACGGTGGAAGTTCCGAACGTGTCACGGTCCCTATGGGCGGTTATTTCAATGTTTATAATAGCCTTGGGGCTGCTGCAGCGTGTCTGGGGCTTGGAATAGACCTGCAGGCAGTGATAGCCGGGTTATCGAATGCGCCCAAGGTAGCCGGACGGTTCGAGTCTGTCGACTGCGGGCAGGACTTTGGAGTTCTTGTAGATTATGCTCATACTCCGGACGGCCTGGAAAACGTGCTTCGGACTGCACGGAAGATTACTGATGGACAGCTGATAGTCGTATTTGGCTGCGGAGGGAACAGGGACCGCGGCAAAAGGCCGATTATGGGTGAAATAGCCGCAAAACTGGCTGATATTGTGGTTATTACATCAGACAACCCGCGCAAAGAAGACCCGACGGCGATAATCCGCGATATTTTATCAGGTATATCGCTCGATGTTACTCCAAAGGTCTTTATAGACAGGCGGGAAGCGATAGAATACGCAATAAAAACTGCCAGAAAAGGCGATCTCGTCGTTATTGCAGGCAAAGGACATGAGGACTATCAGATTTTCGCTGATAAAACAATCCATTTTGATGACAGAGAAGTGGCTAGGGAGATACTGGCTAATAGCAAACGCTGATAAGCTGACTAAAGATAACCAATGACCTATAAGTTAAAAGATGTTGTCACTGCAATAGGTGGCGAGCTGATAAAAGGCAATCCGGTAGTCGAGATAAAAGGTATTTCGACTGATACGCGCACTATTGCGCCCGGAGACCTGTTCTTTGCGCTCATTGGAGAGAACTCCGACGGGCATGAGTATGTTCAGACAGCAGTCGAGAAAGGTGCGGCTGCTGTTGTTGTTTCAAAACAGGTTGATACAGATTCGGCCATAATCCTTGTGCCTGACACACTTATAGCGCTTGGTGATTTGGCAGCGTTACATAGGCGGCAGTTCAGAGTCCGCGTAGTGGGGATAACCGGCAGCGTAGGCAAGACATCTACTAAGGAAATGGTTGCTGCTGTCCTCTCAAGCCGCTACAACGTGCTTAAGAATGCAGGGAACTTCAACAATGAGATAGGTGTGCCGTTGACCATCTTCCAGCTTAAGCCTGAGCACGAGATTCTGGTGCAGGAAATGGCTATGAGGCTTCCGGGAGAGATAGCGGAGCTTGCCGAGATTGCCAAGCCGGATATTGGTGTCATCACGAATATAGGTGTATCCCATATAGAGCGGCTAGGAACCAGAGACAACATCGCTGCAGCCAAAGCGGAGCTTCTTGAATCGCTTTCTATCGATGGCATTGCTGTGCTCAACGCTGATGATCCGTATTTCGACTTTTTATCAGGCAAAACGGCTGCAGGTGTCGTATCTTACGGCATTTCTTCAGGAAATGTGCAGGCTTCGAATATCCGTATTGATTCAATGGGTAGGCCGAGCTTCAAAGTAAAGGTCGGCAAGTCTGAGTTTGATGTAATTCTGCCGCTTCCCGGAGAGCACAATGTGCCTAACGCGCTTGCAGCAATAGCAGTCGGCCTCTGTTTTGGTATTCCTGTCAAAGAAAGCGCAGCATCGTTAGCGTCAATGGTTGCAGCTGATAAACGCGCCAATGTTTTCGATGCTCCCGGCGGTTACAAGGTGTTCGACGATACATACAACGCCAGCCCTGCATCGATGATTGCAGCTTTGAGGACGCTTGCAGCGATGGAAGGTAAACGCAAAATCGCCGTCCTTGGAGATATGAAAGAACTGGGCGATTATGCCGTTCAGGGACATACCGAGGTAGGCCAGGAAGCTGTAAAATCAGGGCTTGCAATGCTTGTAACGGTTGGTGAGTTGAGCAGGCAGATAGCAACGAGTGCCCGAGAAGCAGGTTTTGCCGGTGAAGTCCGGGAATGTGAAACGAGTGATGAAGCAGCAGAGATGTTGAAGTCCGAAGTTAAGCCCGGAGATGTGGTTCTGGCTAAAGGCTCACGAGCAATGAAGATGGAGAACATAGTGGAGGTGTTGAAGTGAGATGTTTTTACATATTATAGCGTTCCTATTCTCTTTCTTTGTTACCGTGGCAATTATGCCGATGCTCGTGAAGAAGCTGCGTCAGTTTAAAATTGGGCAGGTAATCCAACAAGATGGGCCGCAGTCTCATCAGTCCAAAACAGGTACGCCTTCTATGGGTGGGCTAGGAATCCTTTTTGGGCTGCTGCTGTCTGCAATTGCTGTATTAATACTGAGAGACAAGTTATTAGGTGAAATTGGGCCAAAAGCCATACCAAGCTTTATCGCTGTTCTCGTGCTCACGGCAGTCTATGCGCTGATTGGTCTTGTTGATGATTGGATGACCATTCGGCCAAGAAACGGCAAGCGAGGTCTGAGCAGTAAGGTCAAGTTCGGACTTCAGTTCATTGCAGCTGTAGGATTCGTCATCTGGTTGATGTCGAGCGGGATTGTAGACACTACGATTAGCTTTGGTTATTGGTTCTCAGTTGAACTTGACTGGATTTATGCTGTTTTTGCGGTGTTATTCATTACCGGTATGGCGAACTTTATCAACATCACTGACGGTTTGGATGGTCTTGCGGCAGGCCTTACAGCCATACTTGCTTTGGTTCTTGTACTGGCATACTTAATGGCAGTAGATTTCAGAGAGTCACATCTATTAGTAATGCTATTATCAGCACTAGCTGGTTCTTCTGTAGCATTTTTATGGTTCAACTACAACCCAGCAAAGGTTTTTATGGGTGATACAGGCTCACTTGCGATTGGGGCATTTATTCCTGCTGCTGTTCTTGTGTTGAAACTTGAGATAGTGATGATTATTGCAGGAGCAGTGTTTATTCTTGATGGTTTATCATCTGCAGTCCAATGGGCGGTGTTCAAGTATACGAGGATTACTACAGGTACTGGCAAGCGGGTATTCAAAATGAGTCCGATTCATCATCATTTTGAACTGTCTGGAGTGCCCGAACAGTTGGTTGTTGTGAGATTCTGGATAGTCGGGTTGCTATTCGGGGCAGGAGCAATACTTCTATTGGCTTTGAGTTTGATTAAATAATGGTGTCTGAATTTCAAGGTAAAAGAATCGCCATAGTAGGTATGGCGCGGACGGGATTGGCGGCAGCTGAAGTGCTGACGGACTTAGGCGGGCAGGTTGTTTTATACGACAAGAAACCTGCCAAAGAGCTTGAACGACAGCTTGTAGAGGCTAAGAGACTCGGTGTTGAGGCTGTAACCGGAACTCCTCATGTGGATTTTAATGGAGTCGACCTCTTTGTCCCAAGCCCGGGAGTGCCAGCTACGTCTCCGTTGTTCGAAGAAGCAAAAACTCGCGGAGTCGAGATTATCTCAGAGATAGAGCTTGCTTATAGAATCTCAAAAGCACCGATTGTAGCAATCACCGGAACAAACGGCAAGACTACAACCACTGTCTTAACCGGACGGATATTCGAAGCTGATCGATACAAGACTTACATCGGCGGGAATGTAGCTGCAGGAGACCTCAAACTGCCGCTTGTGAAAGCAGCACACCAGGCATCTCCTGATGCAGTCATAATCGCTGAAATCAGCACTTTCCAGCTTGAGTGGATAGCAAGTTTCAAACCGAAAGTGGCGGCTGTTTTGAATATCGGCACGGACCACCAGGACAGGCACACACCAGAGGAATATGCTGCGCTCAAAGCAAGGATTTATGCTTATCAAACAGAGGACGATTATTCTCTGGTCAATCTGGACAATCCTGGTTCGGTCTCTGCAGGGGAAAAGACACGTGCGAAGAAGCTTTTCTTCAGCAGAATAGAACAAGTGGAGCAAGGCGGATTCATAGAAAACGGGCTGGTCAAGGTCAGAATCGATGGTCAGGAGATTGCTGCCTGTTCAGTTGACGACATCCGCGCTTCGGGAACGCTGCCAGGAACGCACAGCCAGGAAAATGTTCTCGCGGCAGTATGTGCAGCCGCTGCTTTTAGAGTAAAACCGGAAAGTATAGCGCGTGCGGTCAGAGAGTTCAAAGGCGTAGAGCACCGTATGGAGCGGGTTGCTGTCATCGGCGGTGTTCTCTATATCAACAATTCTATGTGTACAAATCCGCAGGCATTTGCCAGGTCAATCGAGGCTGTAGAGGCTCCGGCTGTGGTAATTGCAGGCGGAAAACACAAAGGCGGCAGCCTGCAGCCGGCAGCTAAGGCAGTAAAGAGATATGCAAAACATCTCGTGCTGATTGGGGTAAGCGCGGATGAAATTGAAGAAGCTGTGAGAGCGGAAGGTTTTTCCGATATTTCACGTGCTGACAGTTTGGAGGAAGCAGTGGTCAGGGCTGCATCCATCGCAGTGCCAGGGGATACGGTCATTCTAGCCCCCGGCTGCGCCAGCTTCGATATGTTCAACAGCTTCGAACACAGAGGACAAGTCTTCAAAGACGCCGTAGGAAAGCTTAGGTAATCGGGGTGGGGAAGAGATGAGCACTAACGGTGGTAAACAGCCTGCTGACTTCTGGTTCTTTGCAGCAACAATATTACTTGTTGTGGTCGGAATACTGCTGGTTTTTGATTCAAGCTTCGCCAGGGCTGGAGACAGCGGATTAAATGATCCGTATTACTTTGTAAAACGGCAGATTGTGTATGCTGCAATCGGATTTCTGGCATTGTTGGCCATGATGAAGATCAGCCCAGAAAAATATCGTTCAGCAACGATAATTATGCTGGCAATATCGCTGATTCTGCTTGCTTTGGTGCTTGTTCCTGGCGTTGGCAAGTCGATTGCCGGAGCCAGAAGGTGGATACCTATAGGGCCGTTCCATCTTCAACCATCTGAGCTTGCAAAGCTGGCACTGGTAATGTATCTTGCAGACAGATTAGCAGCGAAAGGGCTTCGGATACGGAATCTGAGTATACTGGTGCCCAATGTGCTTGTAGTTGGATTAATTGCCGGACTGATAATTGTTGAACCGGATATGGGAACGGCCTCTGCAGTAGTCTTTACAGCAGCAGCGATGTTCTATGCGGCTGGTGTTAAGAAGCGGCATATGATTGGGCTTGTAGGAATTGGAGCGCTTTTCAGCGTGGTTATGATTCTAATCGAGCCTTATCGACTTCAACGTGTCATTACTTTTCTTGAACCTGGCAAAGATTACTACGGGAGTGGTTATCAGGTTACTCATGCGCTAATTGCAGTGGCTACAGGCGGACTCACTGGTGTAGGACTCTGTGAAGGCCGGGAGAAGTTCTATCTGCCTGCGCCTCAGACTGATATGATAGGGCCTACATTGGCAGAAGAACTCGGTTTCATAGGAATGTTGTTCCTGCTTGGGCTTTTTATCCTGTTTACCTACAGAGGATTGTGCATTGGGCACAAAGCTAAGAGCAGTTATATGGGATTGTTAGCGTTAGGTATAACATCCATGATAAGCGTGCAGGCATTAGTCAATGTTGCTGTGTTTACTGCATCTATGCCTGCAACGGGAGTGCCGCTGCCATTTATAAGTTACGGCGGATCGCACTTGATAGCAATGCTTATCGGGGCAGGTATGGTCCTTTCGGTGTCCAGACACCTGAATGTCAAGATGAAGGAGCCTGAATTAGAGGAATATGAGAATCGCGTTAAGCGGCGGAGGGACAGGCGGTCACATTTATCCTGCACTGAGTATCGCCCGGCGTCTAAGAGAGTCAGGCGCAGAACTCCTGTTCGTAGGTAGTCAGCACGGGCCTGAAGGAAAGCTCGCAGAGCAGGAAGGCTTGAGATTCATCGCTGTACCAAGCGGCCCTATGGCTGGTCTGGCATCTGTCAGGACATTGAAATCAATCGGCAAGCTGGGTCTTGGAGTGCTGAAGGCTTATTCTGTATTAAAAGAGTTCAAGCCTGATGTGCTGGTTGGGACCGGAGGTTATACAAGTGCCGGAGTAGCGGTTGCTCAGTGGCTTCGAGGTGGGAAAGTTGTTATCCACGAGCAGAATTCTGTCCCCGGGCGCACCAATCTGATGCTTGCAAGGATTGCAAAAAAGGTCTGTGTTACCTTCGATGAGTCTGAAAAATATTTTCCTCAGAATAAGACGATTGTTACCGGTCTGCCGGTGCGGCCTGAAATAATATCGGGCATGGACAAACGTTTGGCGCGGGAATCTCTAGGTTTAGACCCTGACAAGTTCACAGTGCTTGTTTTTGGTGGAAGTCAGGGTGCAAAGCGTATCAATGAAATGGTTCTCGATGCTGCAGGGCATCTTTTATCCGCCGGTCTGCAGGTAGTTCATCAGTCAGGGAAGAAGAATTATGACGAGGTTATCTCCAGACAGCCCAAAGTGGACGGATATGTGATTTTACCTTATATTGAGGATATGGCTACAGCATATTCGGCTGCTGATTTAGTGGTTTCGAGAAGCGGCGCATCGAGCATTGCTGAAATCACTGTCTCAGGACTGCCGTCTATATTGATTCCGTATCCGTTTGCGCATGCGAACCATCAAAAAGCAAATGCACAGGCAGTTTCCCGCGCTGGTGGAGCTATAATACTTGAGGAAAGCGAGATAGACGGGCAGACGCTTGCTGGTGTCATAATCGACCTGGCAGAAGATAAGAACAAACTTGCTGCTATGGCTGAGGCAAGTAGAAGAATTGGACGACCGGATGCTGTAGGAGAAATCGTCCAGGTTGTTCTTGATGTTGCTAAGTAGTATCTGAGTAGGAGGAGAGAGGTGGGAGCGACGGGCTAATATATATAGTATTGTCGAGATGCTGAATCAAGTTTGGCATGACGTATTTCTATTATCGGGCTAAATTTGCAATTCTATTCTCGGGCTAAATTTGCAATTCTATTATCGGGCTAAATTTGCAATTTAGCCCGGATAAGTAACCAATGGATTTGCAATCCCGGTCAGTGGATTTAGGATAATCATCCGGAATCACAGATTCCTCAGCTATCTGTCCGGGAGGGATTGCAAATCCCTCCCGAGAGAGTTTCTCCCGAGAGAGTCCCTCCCGAGAGAAGAGCAATATGTCCGGGAGAAATCTTTCGACAGTACTGAATATAGCTCGCAGCACTCATATCTCAGAGTAATATATGGCTGGTAAAACCCATTTTATCGGAATAGGTGGAGCAGGAATGAGCGCGATTGCTCATATAATGCATCATCGGGGACAGGAAGTCTCCGGCTCCGACCAAAGAATTAGTAAAACAACCGACCGTTTGAAGTCTGAAGGCATATCGGTAGTGATAGGACATGACCCAGCGAGCGTTCATGGCGCGTCTCTGGTAGTATATTCTGCTGCGGTGCCGTCTGATAATCCTGAACTAGTGGAAGCAGAGCGGCTTGGTATCCCCATACTGACCAGAGCACAGATGTTAGGCAGGCTGATGGAACCTTACAAGCATCGGGTAGCAGTAACGGGCACTCATGGCAAGACCACTACAACCTCTATGGTTCACATGGTCCTGTCTGAAGCCAGGCTGGACCCTACTGTGCTGATAGGAGGCGACCTCGATTCACTTGGCGGAAATGCAAAGGTTGGCGGAGAATCGGTTTTTGTCACCGAGGCTTGCGAGGCATTCAACTCGTTCTTAGACCTGCACCCAAGTATTGCAATTATTACTAACATAGATGCAGACCACCTGGACTATCATAAAACTCTGGACAGGATTCTTGAAAGCTTTGGCCAATTCGTCCAGCAGGTAGATGAAGACGGTTGTGTGATAGCTTGCATGGACGATGAAAACGCTAAGAAGGTACTGAGCAGCGCGTCCAGGCGGGTAGTAGGATACTCAGCAAAAGGCGAAGCCGAAGTTCAGGCGGTTGATATATTCGTTCACGGCCCGCAGGCCAGTTATGAATTGGTGCGTAATGGAGAAAAGCTTGGCAGGGTGACTCTTGGCGTTCCTGGAATGCAAAATGTAGAGAATTCGCTTGCTGCTGCTGCTCTTGGCTTCGAGTTGGGGGCGAGTGTTGATGCAATCAGGCATGGGTTGAGCAGATTCAAGGGAACAGGCAGACGGTTTGAGATGCTTGGGGTTATCGGAGACATTATGGTAGTTGACGATTATGCCCATCATCCAAGGGAGATACAGGCAACGCTTTCTGCTGCCAGAGCCGGATGGAACCGCAGGATTATTGCTGTTTTCCAGCCTCATCTCTATTCCAGGACTCAGTTTTTTGCTAAAGAGTTTGCCGAGAGCCTGTCTGCTGCCGATGTAGTCATAGTGACAGATATCTATGCTGCCCGTGAGAAGCCGATTGAAGGCGTGACTCCTCAGATGATTTCGGACCAGATTCAAGGGCCGGAAGTGCATTACATCCCGGACAAGGATAGCATGGTAGGATTTCTGCTTGCCAATGTCCGGCCTGGAGATATGGTAATCACGCTTGGAGCAGGTGATATCCGCGTGGTTGGCGAAGAATTAATATCGGTAGTCAGTGGAGTGAAGGAGGAATTAGGAACAAGGGGCTAGGGATTGGGTGTCTAGTCCCAATATGCACGGTGTTAAGGTTTTAAGATGATTAAAGTTGGTATTATTGGAGCTTCCGGGTATGCCGGAGGCGAGTTAATAAGGTATCTTACAGGTCACCCGGAGGCGAAGATTGCGTATCTCGCCTCCGATACGTATAAAGGCAAGCACATCAGCAGCGCATTTCCGAGCCTGACAGGGCAGGATTTGCCGGTTTGCGAGTCGTTTAACGGCGACGCTGCTGACCGCGCAGATGTCTTCTTCCTGGCACAGCACAATGGTTGGGCTATGAACATAGCTCCCAAGCTGCTCGATGCTGGGAAGAAGGTCATAGATATTTCTGCCGATTTTCGGTTCCGTGACCCGGAAGTCTATGAGCAGTGGTATAAAACGGAACATAAGGCCAAGGATGAGACCCGAAGCGCTGTCTACGGCTTGTCTGAATTCAAAAAAGCTGCCATTGCATCTGCGAACCTAGTTGGCAATCCCGGTTGTTACCCTACAGGTGCTCTTACTGCGGTGCTGCCTGCGGTTTCGGCTGGTTTAATCGACCCTGCGGGGATTATAATCGATTCCAAATCAGGTGTATCAGGTGCAGGACGGACAAAGACGGAGATAAGTTACCTTTTCTCCGAGTTAGACGAAAGCCTGAAGCCTTACAATGTCGGCGTACACAGGCACACGCCGGAGATAGAACAGGAAGTCTCTGAAGTTGCCGGACGGGCCGTTAAACTCAACTTTACACCGCATCTGGTTCCCATGATTCGTGGAATTCTGACCACTGCATACGCGCCGCTCGTCCGAGATGTGACCACCAGCGCTGCCATTCATATTTACAGAGAGCTTTATACAGATTCTGCGTTCGTGACAGTTCTCGATGAAGGAGAATATCCAGTTACGAAGTATGTGAGCGGTTCCAACTACTGCCATATAGGGCTAAAGGCTGATAACAGGACAGGTCGCCTTATAATGATGTCTGCCATAGACAACATGGGTAAAGGTGCGGCTGGTCAGGCAGTACAGAATATGAATATAATGTTCGGGCTTCCTGAATCTACCGGATTAAACCGTCCGGCTGTGTATCCGTAAGCCTGTTTTGATAGTGAAGGACAATAAAATGGCTGGTGAATCATCAAATCTGCATCTAAAACCTATAGATGGTGCTGTTACCGCTCCAAAAGGATTCAAGGCAGCAGGAATCAGGTGTGGAGTCAAGGAAAAAGGGCCTGACCTTGCGCTTATCTGTTCCGATGTGCCTGCTGCCTGTGCTGCACTGTTTACCACAAATGCCGTCAAAGCTGCGCCGGTGATAGTCTCAATGGAACGGGCTAAAATTGGGAAAGCTCAGGCGATAGTAGCCAACGCAGGCAATGCTAATGCCTGCACAGGTGAACGAGGCATCGCTGATGCTGTTCGGATGGCGGAAATTACGGCTTCTGAGCTTGGCATTGACCCTGACGATGTCCTTGTCTGTTCCACGGGAATCATCGGCCATTTTCTGGATATGGAGAAGATCAAGAACGGCATCCACGAGGCTGCGCGTGATATCTCTGTCAATGACGGCCCGGATGCTGCTCGGGCTATTATGACTACTGACACCCGTCCGAAGATGGTCTCATACGAGTTTGAGCTTGGCGGTGTGCCGGTTAGAATCGGCGGGATAGCCAAAGGCGCCGGGATGATTTGCCCTAATGTTGCGACTATGTTCTGCTTCATCACTACAGACGTAGCAATCGAACCGGGGCTTTTAAAGGAATGCCTTGTTTTGTCGGCTGAAGGTTCGTTTAACAGCCTGACTATAGATGGAGATACAAGCACCAATGACACGGTGATCATACTAGCAAACGGAATGGCTGAAAACAAACCGATAGACACTGAAGGTGATGATCTGGAGGTTTTCCAGGAAGCGCTGGACCGTGTTACTGAAGAACTCGCCAGGGAGATAGCCAGGGACGGTGAGGGCGCTACTAAGCTGGTGGAAGTGGTCGTTAAAGGTGCTGAGAGCTATAAAGACGCAAAAAATGCTGCTTTGACTATAGCTAATTCCCCGCTTGTCAAGACGGCTGTATTCGGGCAGGATCCAAACTGGGGCAGGGTGCTTGCAGCGGCTGGTAGGTCTGGGGCAAATCTGGACCTGAACAAGGTAGACCTTTTCTTAGGCGATGTAAAGCTGGTGCAGGATGGAGCGGCGCAGAGTGTTACATCCGCAGCGGCCCGAAAACCTATGCTCTCAGATGAACTGGTCATCACAGTCGATTTGAAGCTGGGGGATGCTTCTGCCCGCGTCTTTACTTGTGATTTCTCTTACGATTATATTAAAATCAACGCTGAATACCATACGTAAGGCTTAGGTTGACCAGACAAGCTGCTGCCCAAGCCTGGTGAAGGAGCTGACTCAATGGAGAGACTCAATATGCACTTCGACCGTCTCAGGCCGACGGTCATCTGTCCGGCAAGCGGGTATATCAAGCATGACTATCTTGTTCCAGGCGGTTTCTACAAGGAAATGTGGGACTGGGACGGGTATTTTATCA
>JAKPFN010000081.1 GCA_029551395.1 Armatimonadota bacterium
CACGTGGTAGTCTCGTGCGGAAACTTCATGCGCGCGCGTGGGAAAGGCTGCTTGAATAGCTAGTGCCTGACAAGATATTTCATAAGCATCTATAAGCACGACACAACGCTGTCGTAGACATGTGGTATGTTTACAAAAACAGGAAGCTGTTCTGATACCGTTATAATTCGGACCGCTCAGGGAGAACATCATCCATGCAGTGGAAGAAAAACTTTACTAGGGTATTCTTGTTAGAGGCCATACAGAACCTAGTTGTGGTTATGGCATTTCTTACCATTATAAGCCCGACATTGACCTCAGGAGAGGACTGGCAGGATCTATGTGGATGAATTGGGGGAGCTAAATGCTCGTCAGCTTTGGAGGTGATGTCTCTACTTTACTGACTGAAGACAACCAATAAAACTCAAAAGTGGAAAGCTGACACTTATCAAGAGGAAATGTGACCCCGCTGATGCCACACCTTCTCCAATAGGCTGAGTGTAACAATTTGGTGTTAGGCTGATTGTTTTTCAGAATTTTGCTTATGAAGCAACCATTATGATATTATAATTCCAGAGCCTTGTATGGTACTGAGGCTGCTATGAGCAGTATGAGTAGCATAACGGGCTTTTTTCTTTTTTGCTAGTCTTGTGGGTTTTCAACAGAGACAACAGTGCCAACTGCCGCTAAGGGTTCGGCGGCATGTTGTGGCACAGATGGAAGGTGGTAAGTCTCGTGCAGATAAAGTACTTATCTATCAGTAATTTCAGAGGCATAAAACAATTAGAATGGAAGCTGGACGGGAATTTCATCTGCTTGATTGGTCCTGGTGACTCTACGAAGACAACTATTCTTGATGCGATAGAGTATGTGATGTCCTCCAGATTCCTCCGCATCTACGATACAGATTTCTATAACTGTGATGTTAACCACTCCATTGAAATAACAGCCACCATTGGACAACTGCCTCCCAAGATCACAGCACTCGATTCTTTCGGCTATCAACTGAGAGGTTGGACTCCAGAAGGAGAACTAAGGGATGAACCTCAGGAAGGTGATGAGCACGTACTGACGATAAAGCTCACAGTAGATAAGACCCTTGAGCCCCAATGGTCTGTGGTCAATGACCGTGTGCCAGATGGAGTGAGCATCAGTTCAGGTTTCCGTGAGTCCATTGGAGTATGCAGGATAAGCGACAACGTAAATTTCGAGCTGGGATGGGCAAGAGGATCAACCCTAGCCCAAGGCATCCACACTAGGTCTGCGATGCCTATTCTCGCGGAAGTTGGCCGCAAAGCTCGATCTGCGTTTTTGGAAGATAGCGTTGATGAATTGGTAGAGTCAGCAAAGAGCGCAACAGAAGCAGCGAAGGACTTTGGCGTGATCCCTGGTTCTTCTGACTATGCGCCTGGCTTGGACGCGGCTGCTATCTCATCAAGGGCAGGGGCGATTACGCTCTACGATGGCTGTATTCCGATCAGACAATTCGGATTGGGCACCCGCAGACTAGTAGCAACTGCGATCCAAAGAAGCGCTATTGATGGCAAGGCAATTCTT
>JAKPFN010000096.1 GCA_029551395.1 Armatimonadota bacterium
GTCGAGACTCCCAGCGGGTCATCGTAAACGCCATCCGGCAGCGTAGGCAGGTCTATTCCGGCCTCTTTCATCATCTGTGCGGCTTCTCGTGTGGTAAGGACGTAATCAACATCCTGAAGTCCACTGTCGTTCATTTCAGGCCGGTCGCACTCGAATTTCTTCGCTGTGCAGGGCATGACCGAGACGCTTACTATGTCCTTCGGGTCTATTCCGGCTTTCTCGGCGTAGTAGGTCTTTGCCAGAGCACCGAACATCTGCTGAGGGCTCTTACAGCTCGATACATGCGGCAGAAGCTCAGGATAGAAGTGCTCGATGAACTTGATCCATCCCGGCGAACACGATGTAAGCTGAGGCAGCACGCCGCCTTCTTTCACCCTGTGGATAAGCTCGTAGCCTTCTTCCATAATGGTAAGGTCGGCTGTGAAGTCCGTGTCGAACACCTTGTCGAACCCAAGCATCCTGAGGCCAGTTACCATCTTACCGGTAACTCTGCTTCCGGCAGGCATTCCGAACTCCTCACCAATAGCAGCGCGGACAGCCGGAGCCGTCTGAACTACAACGTGCTTGTTGGGATCATGGATGGCAGCCCATACTTCATCGATAGCGCTCTTTTCACGAAGCGCACCTGTGGGACAGCGGTTGATGCACTGACCGCAGTTCACACAGACCGCTTCTACCATCTTCTTGCCAAGCGAAGGAACTATGACAGTATCCCAGCCTCGACCGCTGGCAGACAACGTGCCGACGCTCTGAAGCTCATGGCAAACTCTGAGGCAACGCTTGCATAGGATGCACTTTTCAGGATCTCGGATGATTGATGCGCTGGAACTGTCCTCTTCGAAGATCTGACGCTCTCCTCTGAAGCGCACGTCCTGGATTCCAAGCTCCTTGGCCAGTTTCTGAAGCTCGCACTTTTGATTTCGAACGCAGGTCAGACAATCCTGAGGATGGTTGGCAAGCAGAAGCTCAACAATCATCTTCCTGGCTTCGCGGACTCTCGGTGAATGGGTCATAACGCTCATACCGTCAGCGACAGGAAACGCGCAGGCCGGCTGTAAGAGCCTTTGACCTTTGATGTCCACAACACACACCCGGCAGACACCTTCAGTGCGCAGGTCCGGATGGTTGCACAACGTCGGGATATACATCCCAGCGCTTTCAGCCGCCTGGAGAATTGTCATACCTTCTTCAGCGACCACTGGCTGGCCGTTTATCGTAAGTGTGATCTTAGACATCTCACACCACCTCGCTCTCACAACCGTTATTCATCTTGCACACGCCGCTGGGACATACCCGATCAACGACATGCGCTCGATACTCTTCTTCGAACAGCGGCAGACTGGTCCTGAACGCTGTGGCAGCGAACTGACCGAGACCGCACTTGGCAGAAACGGACATTACATCGCCCAAACTCTGTGCAAGCGCAAGGTCTCCCGGACTTCCGGCTCCGCCCTGCCACCAGGTAAACAGCTCATAAAGCCGCTTCGTGCCTTCTCTGCACGGCACGCACTGTCCGCAAGACTCGTGCAGGAAGAACTTGGCGCAGTTTTGCATAATATCGACAATACACTTGTCTTCGTCAATAACGATGAGCGCGCCAGCACCAGGCGGAAGGTCCTCGAATGCGAACTGCCTGTCCAGATCTTCTTTGCTGATGCAGATTCCAGATGGGCCGCCTATCAACACAGCCTTGAGGTCTTTACCGGACTTGATGCCACCAGCCATCTCGTAGATGACCTCGCGCATAGTTGTGCCGAACGGGACTTCGTAAACGCCCGGATAAAGGACATCGCCGCATGGTGAGAAGATTTTGGTTCCCTTGCTCTTCTCCGTACCGATGGAAGCGAACCATTCGGCTCCATTTGCGATGATCTGCGGGATGTTTGCTAGTGTCTCAACGTTATTGATGACCGTCGGCTGGCCGTGGAGGCCGGATGTCGGCGGATAAGGCGGTTTCATTCGGGACTCGCCGCGAGTTCCTTCAAGCGATTCAAGAAGCGCGGTCTCTTCTCCACAGATATAAGCGCCTGCGCCTTTGAAAACTTCTATGTCGAAGTTAAACCTGCTTCCGAGAATATCCTCACCTAAGAGTTCCATCTCTCTGGCGACTGCAATTGCTCTTTCCAGGTGGCTGACCGACTGATGATACTCACCCCTGATGTAGACATAGCCTTTGTTCGCGCCGATTGCGTAGCCGGCGATGATCATGGCTTCAACGATGGAGTGAGGATCACCTTCGAGGATCAACCTGTCCTTGAAGTTGCCAGGTTCGCCTTCGTCAGCGTTACAGACGATGGTTTTGTTCTCACCTGGCGCGTCTGCTGTAAGCTCCCATTTGAGTCCTGTAGGGAAGGCTGCGCCGCCGCGGCCTCTAAGGCCGGAATCTTTTACGGCTTTGATGACTTCAAGCGGAGTCATCTGAGTGAGTGCTTTACCCATAGCCTCGTAGCCGCCGACTGCGATATATTCTTCGATGGATGTGGGATCGATACTGCCTACGTTTTTGAGGACCACGCGCTGTTCTCTACTTCGTGAGGCTGCGGCAGCAGACACATGGCTTGCCGTGCGCTCTTTGTAGACGAGCCGTTCGACGACTCTACCTTTCAGCAGGTGTTCCTCGACGATGGTTGGAACATCATTGACCGTGACTCCGCAATAGGTGATGCCTTCGGGGTAGACGACCATCACAGGGCCGACTTCGGAGATGCCCAGGCAGCCGGTCTCGACTACCTTAATCTCATTTTCCAGACCCTTCTTTTTGATCTCATCGACCAAAGCCGTCTGAACCGCGCGGCTGCCCTTCAGAATGCACGGAGTCCCATTACATACCAATACATGAGCTCTGTAGAAAGGCACTGTTAAGACTCCTTTTTGCGATATTTGAGGAATATGTCGCCGATCATCTCAGGAGAAAGATTGCCGTAGACATCCTCATTGACCATAATTGCCGGTGCTACACCGCACAGACCAAGGCAACTGACGATTTCAAAGGTAAAGTTGCCGTCTTCAGTAGTTTCGCCAGGTTTGATACCGAGTTCTTCTGTGATAGCTGCCATGATGGTGTTCGAGCCTTCGATATGGCAGGGTGGGGAATCACAGAGTCTGACAATGTATTTACCTTTCGGTTTGGTGGCGAAGAGAGTGTAGAATGTAGCGGTTCCGTAAACATCAGAAACAGGGACGTTCAGCCATTCGGCGACTTCGAGCATGGCTTCTTCAGACAGGTAGCCTGCCGCAGCCTGGACAGCGTGTAAGGCAGGGATAAGGTTACCGGGCTTTCTTTCGAAGCTGCGGATGACTTCGCTATATCCGCCTGATGTCCCCTGATGGCTCTTGCAACAGGAGCATTGCTTTTGTTCCAAAATCACACCTCCGTATGATGGAGTGGAAAGTGCAAAGTAACAAGTGTAAAGTGCTTGTGCAGTGGTCTTACACTTTCCCTTTTGATTTACTACTGAGTTTTGACGACCCAATCGCCTACGATGCTATCGTTAACCAGATGTTGAGCGACGATAGTTCGGGCTTTTTCCGGGGTCACATAACCGTAGGTAACGGTTGGCTGGTCAGGCTTGCAGACATCGACCAGCGGTTCCTGCTCACAGAGTCCTTTACAGCCTGTTTGAGTGACAACGACTTCCGTGATGCCGCGCTTGTTGAGTTCGTCGAGAATAGCGGACATGACTTCACGGGCACCGGCGGCGATTCCGCAGGTTCCCATAGCGACTACGATTTTGCACTTGGCGGCGTTGTCCCGGATCTTCATAGATTCGAGGGTCTGTTCTCTTATACGGCGGAGATCCTCAAGAGATTTCATAATCGGCCTTCCTCTCACATTTCTTGTGTTTTGCTTAAGCCTGGACAGTCAAAATTAAGTACAGGCTTAACAACTTAAAAAATTGTCACGATGCAGTTGCAAGACTGCCGTGATCGTGAGTAATTTCACAAGCCATACGCAGTCAAGACGTTTCTAATTGCAGTTTTTTGGGAGTATAAGCGCATTTTTTCCAGCATCTTCCCGAGTTTCAGTATACTTACAATAAGGATTATAGTCAACGCTGAAGCTAGACATTTGCGTATTTATTCACGATATTTTCTGTTCGCGTCTTTTAATCCACAAACTATCGATATATGATGGGAACAATCGTGTTTGTCTGATTGACTAAACTTTGTTTCAGGGTCTTGAGAGGTGTTAAGAGATGTTGAAGCAAGTTCAGCATGACAGGTTAGGCTCATCATGACAGGTTAGGTTCGGCATGACAGATCAGGTTCGGTAGGATGGGGCAGGTTCAGCAGGATAGTATGGCGTGGGGTGAGGAACGAAGGCTCAATTCGTTGATTAAACAAACGAGGTCTGCGACTGTGGGCGAGAGCAGTCGTAGACCTCGTTTGAAGCAAAATATGCTCGCCTGCAATGTACCCCAGACAAGTAGGGATTAAACGCAGACAGAGTCTTGAATGACTGTATTATTCCGTAACCGCAGTCAGCTCTTCACAAAGGAATGTTCCCATGTTTCTGAACTTATCATAGCGCTGTGCTGCAAGCTCCGGGCCTGTTAGAGTCGATAGTTCATTCAGATGCCGGATGATAGTTTCCCTAAGGGCTTTTGCGGTCTGTTCCACGTTTCTATGCGCTCCACCCAGCGGTTCCGGCACTACTTCGTCTATCACACCAAGCTCTAAAGCATGCTGAGATGTAATCTTCAATGCCTCAGCAGCTTCTATTTTCCGGTTAGGATCGCGAAACAGGATAGCCGCGCAACCTTCAGGAGGAATAACCGAGTATATAGCGTTTTCCAGCATGATTACGCGGTTGCCGACGCCTATCCCAAGCGCGCCGCCGCTTCCGCCTTCACCAAGGATTGCAACTATGACCGGTACCTCGAGCGTAGACATCTCCATCAGGTTTCTTGCAATGGCTTCGCTGATGCCTCTCTCCTCTGCTCCTACGCTGCAGTCGGCAGCAGGGGTGTCGACAAGGCATAAAATCGGC
This sequence comes from Armatimonadota bacterium, assembly GCA_029551395.1. Classification (GTDB taxonomy): domain Bacteria; phylum Armatimonadota; class UBA5829; order UBA5829; family DTLH01; genus JAKPFN01. The sequence goes on from JAKPFN010000096.1 coordinate 4,991, forward strand.
CTGTGGAATTTCTCAGCGAGCTTCATCAGCCGCATAGCCTTTCGGTAGCCTTCCGGTTTGGCGCTGCCGAAGTTTCGGAACTGGCGGTCTTTTAAGTCGCGGCCTTTCTGCTGTCCTACCCAAAGCATCTGATGGTTTCCCATGACTCCGATACCGCCGATCATAGCCTTATCGTCAGAAAACAATCGGTCTCCATGCAGTTCCATATAGTCATCGAACATCAACCGGACATAATCAAGCGTATACGGACGTTTCGGATGACGCGCAAGCAAGGTCCTGTCCCACGGAGACAGGTTTGAGAAGATCTGGGCCATCAGCCGGTCTCTGTGCTCTTCGAGCGCAGTAATCTCGGCGGACCTGTCCGTGCCTTCTTCTGCTGTTAGCCGCTTGATTTCTGCTATCTGTGCCTCAAGCTCCAGAATAGGCTTCTCAAAATCCAGAATGTTAAGCGGACTAGATGACATTAGCAGCCTCCCTATAGCCAAACTGGAGTAACTTGGTCAATGTTGACTTCATTTCTCTGCGAGGGACGATCATATCTATCATCCCATGTTCCAGTTGGAACTCCGATGTCTGGAAATTGGGCGGACGGTTGATAAGACCAGCCTGAGTTGCCACACGAGCGCCTGCAAACCCGATCAAGGCTCCAGGTTCAGCGATTATTACATCGCCAAGCGAGGCGAAGCTTGCATGAACTCCAGCCGTAGTTGGGTCTGTCAGCACGCAGATATAGGGCAGTCCTGCCTGGTTCATCCTGGCAACAGCCGCACTTGTCTTAGCCATCTGCATGAGCGAAAGGATTCCTTCATGCATCCGAGCGCCGCCTGATGAGCAGAACATTATAAGCGGCTTTTTCTCAGCAACAGCAGTCTCCATCGCCCTGGTTACCTTTTCGCCATAAACGCTGCCCATGCTTGCGCCAAGGAAGCCGAACTCAGCAACACCTATGACAATCGGTATTTCGGCAAGTTTAGCCCGACCAACTACCATCGACTCATCCAGCCCGGACTTCTCTCTATACTCCGCCAGTTTAGCTTCATATTTGGGGAAATTCAGCGGGTTAGCAGTCCGAAGTTCTGTAGCAAACTCCTCGAACGAGCCATCGTCCACAGTAAAGACAAGCCTGTCATAAGCGCTCAGCTTGAAGTGGTAATTACACTTGCCGCATACGCGCAGGTTTTTTTCCAATTCCTTATTGAAAAGTATTTCATTGCATTTCGGGCACTTAGTCCAAAGACCATCAGGAAGTGCATCGACGGTCTGCCGTGCGATTTTTCTAGCATTTTTGGACTTTCTCCCGAACCAGCCGGTATTCGCCATGAATCAGCCAGCCCTCCTATAAGCTCACACTTAGAGCAGCTACAGTATATCAGTTGATGAGTTTACGTGCAAACCTTTCGAAGGGAGAGAAGCGAGTTACGAGTGATGATTGAGACTCATAACTGGGCGTCGGCGCAAAAAGCACATGCCGACGCATATAACTTTTCACTTTACACTTTTCACTTTACTCTCGCCTTGCTTGTCGCTTGGGCGGATGTATGGTACAATGTCGCAGGGATAACCGCCTAAATGTGAAGGGCAGATAACATATGCCATTAGTTGCTGGTATAAGCTTCCGACGGGTTGGAAAAGTATACTATTTTGACCCAGGGGAACTTAATATACAAGAAGGAGACTTTGTCATCGCAGAAACGGCTCGCGGAGTCGAATTCGGCGAAGTAATGATGTCGCCGCGCGATGTGCCGGAAGACCAACTGGTTGCTCCTCTTAAGAAGATTATAAGAGTAGCTACAGGGGAAGACCTTGAGCGTGCTGCGGCTAATCGGGAGAACGAAAAGTCCGCATTCGAAGTCTGTCTTCAAAAGATTACAGACCACAACCTTCCAATGAAACTACTCGAAGCCGAATACAGCTTTGATGGCACTATGGTTACATTCTCGTTCTCAGCCGAAGGCCGAGTAGACTTCAGAGAACTTGTCAAAGACCTTTCGTCCGCACTGAAAACCAGGGTCCAACTGCATCAGATTGGTGTTCGGGACGAGGCCAAGTTGATTGGCGGTTATGGGACATGCGGCAGGGAACTTTGCTGTTCCTGCTTCCTGTCAAGCTTTGAGCCGGTTTCAATGAAGATGGCTAAAGACCAAAGCCTGTTCCTAAACCCTGCAAAGTTCTCCGGCGTATGCGGAAAGCTGATGTGCTGCCTGCGGTATGAACACGATTTTTATAGAGAAGCCAGAGAGTATCTGCCTGCAGTAGGTGCTTTGGTGCCTACGGAACGCGGAACCGGTAAAGTTGTTGATATCAATGTAGTTTCCAGTATGCTTACCGTGGAGCTTGAAGATGGCGTTACTCTCATCATTCCATCAAGTGAAATAGAATTCGATGGCTGCTGCAGGCGTCATGGAGTGGGTTGCCAGATGAAAGAGTCTAACTGCAGACTAATCAAACACCACGACGATGTTGAATCCCGGGTCTCATAAGAATGCCGATTTATGAGTTTAAGTGCGATAAGTGCGATAAGAAGTTCGACAAACTGTGCCGAATGGGCGAGACAAGCGGTGTGAACTGCCCAGACTGTGGAACGGAAGCGTCACGGTTGTTCTCGACGTTCTATTCTATCGGCACGTCATCGGGAAGCAGTGGTTCCAACTGCTCAGGATGCACTAAATCCAGTTGCTCAAGTTGTAAGTGATAAGATTTTCGATGCAGAATACAGGATGCAAATCCGCTAATGATAAGGCATCCTGCGTTTTGCATTTCATTTACGCTCAAACTTATTTTAGGTACAGGTTGACCTAATCGCAAAAATGCGAGAGCTGTACCTATGTAAGAGAGAGCGTTGTGTTTTATTATTTGTACTCTCTGCCTTGGAGGCCTTGTTTTGGATAATAAAGTCTTTTATCTGACTACACCTATCTACTACGTAAATGATGTTCCGCACATAGGAAATGCCTACCCTACTATGGTTGCCGATATCGTGGCCCGGTTCCACAAGCTTCTTGGAGAAAAGGTTCTTTTTGTCACCGGGACTGATGAGAACGCAACAAAAGTCGCGGAAGCTGCAGAAGCAGAAGGACTTCCTACCCAGGAATTTGTAGACCGTATTGCACCTGCATTCGAGAAGGTCTGGAAAGACCTCAATGTGCAGTATGACGATTTCATCCGCACAACTGAACCCAGGCACATCAAAGTGGTTCAAGAAGTCTTCCGACGACTGAGAGACAAAGGGGATATCTATAAAGGAACCTACGAGGGATGGTATTGCGTTCCTGATGAGACGTTTTTCCGCGAGTCTGAGATAACAGACGGACTGTGCCCGAACCCTGAGTGCCGAAGACCTGTGCGCTGGGTTCAGGAAGAGAACTATTACTTCAGGCTTTCTGCCTACCAGGACAGGCTGCTTGAGTGGATAGAGGCCAATTCAGATGCCCTCAGACCTGAATTCAGGAAAAATGAGGTAATCAGGTTCATAAAACAAGGGCTTCAGGATATGTCCATCAGCCGGGCAAACCGGGGATGGGGTATCCCTGTCCCGGATGACCCGGACAATGTAATCTACGTCTGGTTCGATGCCCTTATCAACTACCTTACCGTTACCGGATGGCCGGACGATGAGGAGAAATACAAAAAAGTATGGCCTCCGGATGTCCAGCTTACTGGCAAGGAGATTTTCGTAAGGTTCCACTGCACTTTATGGCCTGCAATGCTGATGGGGCTTGGTCTTGAGCTTCCAAAGCAGCTATTTGGTCATGGATTCTGGTCTATTGAAGGCGAAAAAATCTCGAAATCCAAAGGAAATGCCATTTCTCCGGCTAAAGTAGCATCGGATTTGGCTGAACAGTCTGGAGCGAGCAGGGATGTTGCAGTCGATGCGCTTAGATACTTCATGGTCCGAGAAGTGCCGTTTGGCCAGGATGCTGATTATTCGTGGGCAGGGCTTGTTGGCAGGTTCAACTCGGATTTAGCTAACGACCTTGGCAATCTGCTGAACCGGACTCTTTCCATGATTAAATCTTACTTTGGCGGAGTTATTCCTGAACCAACAGGAACGGCGGAAGAGCTTAAATCGGCAGTTGAGTCAACAGCAAACGAAGTTCAGTCGGCGTTTAACAATCTGGAGTTTTCCAGAGGGCTTGAGCTGATATGGAGCATTATCGGCGCTGCCAACAAGTATATAGATGAACAGGCTCCGTGGCGGCTGATGAAGGAAGGGAAGCAGCAGGAAGCTGGAACAGTGCTGTATTCCACCTGTGAAGTAGCAAGAGCTGTTGCAGTGATGATTTCACCCGTCATGCCCTCTGTAGCAAGAGAGATGTGGAAGCAGCTTGGTAATCCGGGTGATTTTGAATCGATTAACTGGAATGATTCGCTCAAGTGGGGCTTACTGCCTTCAGGCAAGGCTATAGCAGGACCTCAACCAATCTTCCCAAGGATCGAAGAAAAGCCTAAGAAGGAAGAAAAGCCAAAGAAGGAAGAAGAACCTGAGAAGGCGAAGGTGGAAACAGAACAACTGATATCTTACGATGAGTTCAAGAAGCTCGATATCCGTATTGCCGAGATAAAGAGCGCTGAACGAGTCAAAGGTGCGGATAAGCTGCTTCAGTTGGTAGTTGATGACGGCGAAGGAGAACGAACGGTCGTTGCCGGCATCGCATTATGGTACGAGCCCGAATCACTGGTTGGTCGGAAGGTCGTGCTTCTTGCTAACCTTCAACCTGCCAAAATCCGGGGCGTGCAGTCCAATGGCATGCTGCTCGCAGCGGATATAGAAGGTCGGGCGATTATTCTAAAGCCGGATGAGGATGTACCTGCCGGCTCAAAGGTGAGATAGGGACAGGAGGCTAAGAAAGTGCCACTTCCAAGTGCAAGTAACAGTCTAACGGTTAGAATCAAGTATCAGAACAAAGTCGGCAACCTTGCAAAGTTGGCCCAAGCCATAGCGGATGCTGGCGGTAGTGTGGGATCGATGGATGTAGTTGAGTCAGATTCCAAGCTAATGGTCCGGGATATTGTTATTGATTGTTTCGATACCAAACATCAAAACAAGATTATAGAGACAATCAAAGGGCTTCAGAGTGTAGAGGTTGTCAGCGTATCAGACAGAACGTTCGAGATGCATCAGGGCGGGAAGATAGAGGTCACATCCAAAGCGCCGCTGGTTAGCAGAGATGATCTGTCGATGGCCTATACACCTGGCGTTGCAAGGATTTCTACGGCTGTAGCTGAAGATCCGATCAAGGCGTTTGCTCTGACTATCCGGCAGAACTGCGTTGCGGTAGTCAGCGACGGCAGTGCAGTGCTCGGACTGGGCGACATCGGGCCTTTAGGGGCAATGCCGGTCATGGAAGGCAAAGCGATGCTCTTCAAGGAGTTTGGAAAGGTCGATGCTTTCCCGATTTGTCTTTCAGTCAATGATCCGAAGGGCATAATCGACGCAGTAAAGGCGATTGCTCCGACCTTTGGAGGCATCAACCTTGAGGATATTGCTGCTCCGAAGTGTTTTGAGGTTGAGGAAACACTGAGGGCCGAGTTGGACATACCGGTATTCCATGACGATCAGCATGGTACGGCAGCAGTAGTTCTGGCAGCGCTTTATAACGCTCTTAAGATTGTAGACAAGGATATTTCTGCTATTAAAGTAGTTGTGTTAGGCGCTGGCGCTGCCGGCGTGGCGTGCTCAAAGGCGTTGATGGGAGCCGGAGTGCGGAATGTTATCCTTTGCGACCGTGCAGGCACTATCTATAAAGGCCGCAAAGAAGGTATGAACCCGGCAAAAGAGTGGCTGGCCGAAAATACCAACCCTGAGGGAGTCAAAGGCACTCCGCAGGATGCTTTGAAGGGCGCTGACCTGTTCCTTGGAGTATCCGGGCCTGGGCTTTTGAAAGGTGAGGATCTGAAGGTTATGGCTAGAGATGCGGTTCTCTTCACTCTATCTAATCCTACTCCTGAGATAATGCCGGAAGAAGCCGCCCCGTATGCAAGGATCATCGCCACGGGACGAAGCGATTATCCGAACCAGATCAACAACGTCCTCTGCTTCCCCGGTCTGTTCAGAGGACTGTTGGACTGTGCTTCGCGCAAGGTCGACCAGAATATGATCATAGCAGCGAGCAAGGCTATAGCGGATGTAATCAAACCCGAGGAGCTTTCTGAGGACTACATCATCCCGAGCGTATTCAATGCGCAGGTAGCCCCGGCTGTTGCCAAGGCGGTAAGGGAAGTAGCCCAAAAAGCCGGTTACGCCCGCGAAGTGCCGAAGGTTACGGGCATATAATCTTATAAAATAAAAACTGAGAATCGGTTAGTTAAGGGTTGAGAGGCAGTAGTTTCTCAACCCACTTATTTTAATTAATCTACATCAATAATTTGTTTTCTCCCTCATATTCTGCAATCCCCCTTTTATTGCTCATCTTGTTAATATTTTCGGAAATAATTGTTATTTTTGCAATGACAACCTGACATAATGCGGCTACACTTCTTATAGCCTGCTTGTCTTAAAATTCCGGATAAGTCCGGAGAAAGGAGTAGCATATGTTTAGAAGATGTTGCAGCTCTGTAGTCATGCTAATGGTCGCCCTTTCTACCAGATAGGGCCGAGATATGATACATTGGATGTTCAATGGGATGATGAACCGATAGGTATGATCCACTACCACGATTATGCCAAATCAACGGTGGATTGGGATGATATTTTTACAGATTATGCAAAAGATGAACTAGATCACAATGATTTTCGTGATAGCTGGGATAGCATGGGTTGTGATCATGCAAAACCCTGGTTTGATACAGCAGTGTGGATGGACCGAATGGCCCGTATCCAAAGAAAGCATATAGATTGGAATCAGGCTTACAACAAGCCATTCTCCTGGACGGAGTTCGGACTTGGAGGTGATTGGAACGATGCTTACTTTGGACGTTACGATGATCCAGCAACTACTGAAGAGAACGAATATCTGCCTGGAGATGCCGCAGGTCAGCATATAAGAGACTGGATTTGGGCAGGCATTTTCAACAAAGTCAGCGGCTGTCACTGGCTTACCCGCTACTTTTGGGGGGATGGAGGCGGCCGCCCCAGCAGCGGCATAACGCACTGGGATGTCTTCCTGCCGCTCAGAAACTTCCTGGAGGAGCCAAACCACCCGGTGGATATGAGAGGAATGATCCAAGAGTCTTGTTATAGCGAAGATGATCCTGTAAACACTACGCCCTCAATATTTGCAGAAGTGTCCGATTCTTCACCACCTATCAAGCATCCGAACGTAGAGATATACGCTGTAAGAAGTACAAATAAAGCATATCTCTACATCAAGAATATGACGAACACTTGGTACTACTCAGCAGGATTCAGGGAAATAGGTTTACCTACTCCTGCAGCCCAGACGTCACGGATTAGGATTAAAGGGTTGGACACAGGACAGACGTACATAGTTGAGAAATGGTCAACCAGGCAGTTGGCTGCCCCGACAAGCATTAACTATACGTGGGATGGTTCGGATATGACTTTTGATATCACTCTAGATGCCACGGATGATTATGCTTGGGCTATCAAGATATACATCCAGTAAGTATTGATAGGATTAGATAAGAGGAGGATAGTATGTTTTCACGCTACCTGTATATGACGTTTATTCTGCTTTTTGTCTGTTGCGCTACGGCTTATGCGGAATTGCAGTATCAAGTGATTGCCATAGATGAGGCTATCCAAGCTTTTGATATAAATAATGCCGGTCAAGTAGTTGGATTTGGGCAATATAGCAGAGGTTTTGTATGGCAAGATGGTATTATAAATCACTTGGAGCCTGTCGATGGCTCACACTACAGTTCAGCTTATAACATCAATGAATATGGTCAGATTGTAGGTCGTTTGGATGGCCATGCCACATTGTGGAGCGGTGACACAATAACTGATATTGGAGTTTTGCCAGGTTATAGCTACAGTCAGGCGCTTGACATCAACGATAACGGGCAAGTAATCGGCCATAGTACCTATGGTGATTATCCTTATTCCACAGATAGAGCTTTTTTCTGGGAGAACGGAGTAATGCAAGAGATCGGAACCTTCGGCGGCGCCCACAGTCAGGCTCTTGCGATAAACAACAAAGGTCAGGTAGTAGGATGGGCTGATCTACAGGATCAATTACGCGCACATGCATTCATCTGGGAGAACGGAGTGATGACAGAGATTGGTCTTTCCCCAGAATATCAATCCGATCCTGATCCTCCTGGAAGCAGAGCTCTTGACATTAATGACAAAGGACAGGTTTTAGTTGGGAATGGCGGTACGTGGATATGGGAAAACGGCAACTGGACTAAGATTCTGGCAGAGTATATGCCTGAAGCTTCTTATATACGTTCTCGTGCCATGAACAACGTTGGAGATATTATAGGCTTGGCGATCTTTGAAGAAGACACACCCAGCAGACCTTTCCTCTGGCGAGATGGTACCATATATGATTTGAGTACTCTAATTCCGGCAGACTCTAATTGGAGGCTGCGTGAGGTATATGCTATAAATGACTATGGATGGATAGTTGGCACTGGCTCCTACAAAGATGACGGTGACATCAACTGGAAAGGAGGCGCCTTCCTCCTCACTCCCGTCCCGGAACCATCTTCTGTTCTTGCTCTAGGGCTGGCTGTGTTTGGCACAGGTCTTGGATGGGTGAGAAGAAAGAAGAAGTAGATGGTCTATAGGCCGGCGGTGCGTATGGCCACCGGCCTTT
>JAKPFN010000126.1 GCA_029551395.1 Armatimonadota bacterium
TGTGGACGTGGTCATTTCCAACTGCGTGGTCAACCTATCCCCGGATAAGGCCAGTGTGTTCAGAGAAGCTTACCGCGTCTTAAAACCTAGTGGAAAGCTGTGCGTCGCTGATGCTGTAGTCACCGCAGAGATTCCACCAGAGATTAAGGGGCGGCTAGATTTGATCTCCGGTTGCCTTGCTGGGGCGGCGAGAGTGGAGGAAATCGAAGCGATGTTGCTGGACGTTGGTTTTGTTGATGTTCGCATGGCTGCCATAGGCAATAGCGATGAAGTGATATCGGGATGGACCCTTGGGGAGCAGGCGACGTCTTTTCTAGCGTCCTATATTATCGAGGCGAGTAAGCCGTAGTCGTCTGAACTCGAGCTGCCCGGCTCTTCTCGTGAGTGCCGAAAGGAGCAGCTTGCCGTTTAATGGTGGGACGGACAATCGTTGCCAGACCGTCTTGTGTAACCTGGTTATCATGCTGACCAAGACCGAGCAGAGAAGGCTGGAGTGGCTAGAAGGGATTAACAGGAGCCTAAGAGCTAACTACAGAGCTTTTTTTGAAAGTTGGGCTTCGTTAGGGCCTAGAGGGAATTGGGTCGAGGCAGCTTCTAATTATCCAGCTAGCTTCCATGGTCGTTGTTTGGCGAGATATTATCGGTTTTGAGGATGTTCTTGTGCCGCTGCAGCTGTTCCTGCCGAAACCGTTGGACCTCCGGTACGGAGAGTCTTGACCTTTCAAGTAGAAGGGGTACTGTCTCACCGACCACAGTACCCCTCTGTTCAAGGGTGATTCTATCATACGAACGTCAAGATCATGGCTTGGACGACCAATGCGACAATAACCACCGATGTGTCAATCACAACGCCGGCAACTGCCGGTTTAACTCCAACTCCAGCCACTTCATTGAAGCTGGTCTTCATGCCAATGGCCCCGAGCGCAGCTGCTAACAGAAATTTAGCTGACCTGGCAATGGTACCAACGGTGGTTTCAGGAAGAAGGCCCGTGCTTCTCACACCCACCATCATCAGGAAGCCGAGGATAAACCAGGGGAAGATCTTCGTCAATTTAACCGGAGTCCGTTCCTGCAGGCTATTGTTCTGCAACTCTTTCCTTGCATAGATCCACGAGAAAACTAGCGTTATTGGCACGATGAACAATGTGCGTGTCAGTTTTACGATTGTGGCTAAGGCTCCCGCGGGATCTGAGAAGGCATATCCGGCGGCGATTACGGATGAAGTATCGTTCACCGATGTTCCTACCCAAAGACCGTAGCCAATGTCGCCAAGACCTAGAAGCTTACCGATCCAGGGAAAGGCAATCACGGTCAAGAGGTCGAAAATGAAGGTTGCCGAGAGTGCATAGGCTATTTCCTTGTCCTGAGCCTTAATCACAGGTCCGACGGTGGCTACAGCCGTACCGCCGCAGATGGCGGTGCTTACCGATAATAAACTAGCGAGCTTCCAGTTTACGTTGAATACCTTGCGACAGATGTATCCTACGCCAAAGGCCGTTGAGAGTGTAAAGACCATTAGCAGCAGGGCGTATTTGCCTGCCTGCACTACTTGGACAAAGCTCAAGGAGATGCCGGTAAGTATGATGCCGGCCTGCAGTATCCTTTTTGAGGTCCAATTAACACCCTCTGTAAAGAGTCTGTGCTTCGAAACAGCTGGATTAAGCATCATTCCCAACAGCAACGAAATCAAGGCAACGCCGAGTAAATCAACTGGTAGTATGCTATTAATGACAACTGCCGTGACCGCAACTGCCAAACACAGTAGTATTCCAGGGAGAGCTTCTTCGTATCTTGCCATGACCATTACCTCCTCTACAAATTCCCTCCTGTACTGCCTTGATTCTACCATGGACGTGTTATAAACTGAAATTATCAGTTCTTATAAAACGATAAATCATGCTTATGGGTGGTGCTGCGCCTTGATCGATTTTAGACATAAGACATTCTTGGTGTTATGTGACATAGGCAACTATACAAGAACAGCTGAGCATCTCCATCTCACTCAGCCTGCGGTCACCCAGCATATTCAATACCTCGAGGAGAAATATGACTGCAAGTTGTTCCGGTACGAGAACAAGAGGCTGACTCTCACGCCTGAAGGGGAAGAGCTGCGGGAGCTGCTTACGCGGATCGCTGCCGATGCCAGTCACTTTGAACGCAACATGGAAAACAG
>JAKPFN010000130.1 GCA_029551395.1 Armatimonadota bacterium
CGGAAGGTCCAATTCAGACTGCTATTGCAGATGTCTCCAGGTTAAAAAAGATTAGATTTTCAGGTTATGTGCAAGCTCGTTATGAATTGGCTGAAAATGCTGATGATGGAAGCAGCGGAAACACTTTTTTCGTCCGCAGGGCCAGGGTGAAAGTCACTGCCAATCCAACCAAGCAGACAACTATTGTCATCCAACCTGATATTACTGAAGATGTTACGTTAAAAGATGCGTATGTGAATTATGTCCTGGGAGATAATAATCTTGTATCACCGAGTTTTACCTTTGGGCAGTTCAATTGGCCATTCGGATATGAGGCGCTTGAGTCATCTTCTGTTCGTGAGACCCCTGAAAGGTCCATCGTTGTGCAAAGGCTGCTTACAGGCGAGCGTGATCAGGGATTGAAGTTCACCAGTTCCTTGGCAGGCCCGTTGTTCTGGCAGATTGGTGTTTTCAACGGCACCGGTGCTAACACCAAAGATAACAACCGGGAGAAGGACATCGTCGGACAGCTTCGATATGCAGTTCGTCCAAATCTTGACCTTGGTGTATCTGCCTACGTAGGAACCGAGTTCATTCCAGCAACGGATACTGATCCCGCCTTTGAGCAAGACAAGAACCGCTGGGGTGCGGACTTCCAGTATTATCTGACAGATACGACAATCAAAGGTGAATGGATCTGGGGTGAGGACGGTTCCGTAGACTCAAACGGCGGCTACCTGCAGCTTGCCAGAAATCTTGGCACCAGGTATGTCGGCGTAGTCAAGTATGACACATTCGATCCTGACGACGCTGTTGATGATAATGAGCTTACCAGATGGCATCTTGGCGTAATACGATATTTGAATGCTAATACAAACCTGAAGTTCTTCTATGAGATCAACGACAATGAAGGTGCGGAGGAAGATAACAATATTTTCCGTGCTGAGATTGTAGCAAGATTTTAGTAAAACAGATTACCTCAGACTTCTAAAGATTGTTCTATAAGGCCAGAGTACGGCAGTCCTGGCCTTATTTTATATCTCTCCTCCTGAATCCTCACGTTAAGTGACTGGAAACCTCAATGTAAGGTTCCTGTAAGCTGCATCAGGTAGACTGACAGTAATGGGAGATATGTTCAGCAGAGGAGGACGTATGCGCACTAACAATTTTTGTATCATTGCGATTCTGTTTTTAGCGGCTCTTTTCATCGCAGGCTGTGGAGAAAGACGCGAAGTAATTGAGATCAAAGGCTCGAATACTATGCTGCAACTGGGACAGGCCTGGGCTGAAGACTATATGAGTAAATCCGATGCCAATCTTACTGTTTCCGGCGAAGGTTCCGGCGTTGGAATTGCCGCAATGATCAACGGCACTACAGATATTGCTCAAAGCTCGCGGGAGATTAACGCTGAGGAAATAGAACGTGCCAAAGCTAAAGGCGTGAATCCAGTCCAGTTCATAGTTGCCTGGGATGGTCTGGCAATAATAGTAAATCCGAAAAATCCTGTTAAAAAGCTGACAATGGATCAACTGAGATCCATATATCTTGGCAACATCAAGAATTGGAAAGCGGTTGGCGGGCCGGATGAAGAGATCGTTCTGCACACTCGAGACACAGCTTCCGGGACTCATCAGTATTTCAAAGAGCACATACTCCGCAAAGGTGATTCCAAGGGTAAGGAGGAATTTCCAAGGACAGCTATTGTGGACACCTCATCTCAAGCTGCTGTTCAGTCCGTAGCTCAGGATATTGGTGGAATTGCTTATGTAGGTCTTGGTTACATTAACACAAAGGTAGCTCCTGTTGCAATAGCTGAGTCAGAAGGTGAAGGTTATGTTCTGCCTTCCGTAGAGGCTGTTATGGACCGCACCTATCCGATTTCCAGGCCGCTTTACTTCAACACCAACGGCGAACCGACTGGAAAGATTAAAAGTTACGTAGATTATGTCCTAAGTGATGATGGACAGCGAGTAGTAATGAGAGAAGATTTCGTTCCAGTACGTAAGGTAGAGGCGAAATGAAGT
>JAKPFN010000001.1 GCA_029551395.1 Armatimonadota bacterium
CTCTTGATTTCCAAACACCAGCATTGGCAGGATCTGTATTGGGAAGGACTTTTGGCCTGAGTGCTTTGAACTTTTCTCTTAGTTCAGCTCGAAGCGTTGCATCAGTGATGCATGAATCGAATATATTCTCGTAGTGCAGCAGTGCGGAATCATAATCGGCCCTTTTTTCTGCCTCGACTGCTGCTGTACGCTCCGTAGTTGCATCCAGCAGTGAGGCTGCAGCAAATGTGCCTGCCGTAATCAGCAAGACAGCAACACCAACCAGAACCGAAATCCTGAACAACATAATCAGCTCCTCCGAATGATGAAAGTGCCTAAAGGCTCATGGTTAACCTTATTCTAATATGGACGGAATACCTCTACAATATATCATCCAATAATCGAACTGGCGAGGTATAGGCTTGTACCGTACTAGGTTAAATGAGGAGATGATCGTTAGAATGTTTATACAGCTTATATTCCTTCTTCCGGCACACCAAGTCCCTTTAGGTACTTTTCGAACCGAACCATTATCGTAGAGAGAGTTTGGAGGAATGATCCGATCTCTGCAACTGCCAATATCAGGATGAAAAGCCATACAGGTTGTGGAAACAGGAAATAAGCATAACTTAAACCTGCTGCAACCCATACACCAACACACCAGGGGCATGATAGAAGCTCACCAAAGACTCTTCTGAACCCTCGTCCGCGCCCCATACGCACTTCGACTTCTCTGCCTGCAACCTTTTCATGTTCCATCTGGATGAACGGTTCCCTGAGCCACTTCATTACTTCGTCAGTGCTTATTATGTCTGTCAGGCGGGCAGAAGCAAGGCCGAGCAGTATCAGGTCAAGAACCCGTATAGTCCTTGGCAATACTCCCAGGTAGTACAATAGACCTGCAACGAATATATAAAGCAGAATGAACACTGCATCTATCAAAATCAAGTAACGGTTCATCACAGAGCACTCCTTATTCCATGGTTTACCTACCCTGCCGTTATCTGCTTGCAAACGACTGATTCTGGAATAAGATTAGAAGGATTCACAACAGCGTTGTTGTTCAGATAACAATTGGCGGAGAGCGAATTCCAATATGATTGCTTCTGTGTATGTTCAGGGGATAGAATTGGTTAATGCGGTTGGTGAGAAGTTGGACAGGCCGGATACCATCGCTGATATCCGGCCATTATAGCTGCTGGTAGATATTACTCTGGAATTACCGGTCCTTCGACCATCTCGCTTTCAATGCCAAGCTCTCCAATAGAGGTCACGGCGAACCGGTTATTGCGGTTGAACCATTCGGTGTCCATTGGTTTTTGAGTCAGATCAATAGTGAATTCCGTAGCATCCGGCCCGAGTGTTGCTACAGAGAACCACGGTCGGTCATTCAGTCCCATCGGGCCGATTCTCCGGTATACGCGGTATCCGATTACCTTCTCAAGGTATTGAGTCTCATGAACGACCTTCGGATGAGACCACGAGACCTTTACATGCTCCTGATCGATCCTCTCAGCCTTGACATCAACCGGCGGCAGTGGAGAATCAACAGACCCGTAAGGTGTTTTAAGGACAATGGTATATTTATCTTTCTGGCCTCTGAACCAGGCAGTGCAGAAGTCATAGATTTCCAGGTAGTAGTAAGCCGGACGGTCGTTTTTAGTCACTTTGACCAACATTAGCCCGCGCTGCCCTACTACATTGATGTTTCCAAACGGGTTCGGCTGCCTGTGGTGGCCATTCAGTGTTCTAACCTCTGCAACAGGCCTGTTTGGAAGCCTGATGACACCGTCTGTATCAGTTGTGCCGACAATAACAGGGTCTTTTGATACAGGAGGTCCGAAATCCCCATCTTCTACTACAGGGAAGTATTTTACTCCATGGTCTTCTCCAGGTTGACCATCAGTATCAACTACCACGCCTCTCTGGAATATTTCTACCTTTGCGTTCGGGACTCCATTGCCGTTAATATCGACGATCCTGAGGAAATTCTCCCTTGGAATCGCGAAATAGTAGTCTCCGAAATAGCCTCGAGGTTTGTCATAAGTCATATTCAAGTAGGCAGCATCGACTTCACCAAAAACCTGTGGGCCGTGCCAGTGCATCATCTGGCAGGGATGGTTCTGGAAATGTGAGACAGGCTCGTTATTGTCCGGCCAGACATGGTCAGGCTTGCCTTCATAATCAAGTGCATACCAGTCCGTAATCCCAAGTTGATGCCCAAGTTCGTGAGGCAGCGACCATTCAGTAGAATTCCGCCATTCCTTGCTCTCAGGTTCCCATTTTCCGGTTCTTTCAGCGTCGCCTATCCAGTTCCATCCTCCCTGGTCATAACGTATGCCGTCCGGGCTGAATCTCTCGTCAGCGGCTTTTTGCGGATTTTCGGCATAGATAATCTTGTCCAGGCGAACTCTGGCAATGACTCCCTCAGGGGACGATGGGAATACTGCTGCTTTGAAAAGCGTGTTCATCAGATCTACGTGCCAGCGGTAAAAATCCTCAAAACAGAACGTTCCCATTGCACTGCGGTGCTGATGCCATGTCTTTACGCGCTCCGGGTGTACTATAAACGTAAATGCAAAACCCCAGAGAGGGTCAGTAGCCTCGTTATTGATTATAGAAATCTCCTGCTGATCACTTGTTACTTTGAAGGTAACATGATGAAACCCTTCCTGCCACTTCCATTTAAGTTCGAAAGTAGTCTCTTCCATTTCCTTGAGGGAATTCGAATATTTGCCGGATTTTACTTGCGTATTGTCAATATACCAGGTGTATGTAAATGGTTTGGAAGCAGTGAATCCGACATTCTTTACGTGGGCAGTGAGAGTAATCTCCTCACCAGGAGAATATTTCAGTTTGAGACCTTTGGCAACCTCTTCCGGTTCCATGACAGCGCGGTCACCCAGATCAGGCAGTCCTTTGCCTCTCAGGATTGGTCTTCCCAGTTGGTCGTAAGCTACTCTACCGTGCAATCCGGCGAGTTTAGGGTTCATTTCGATAAATGTTATGGTGAGATCGGGCAGGTTGGGTTTGATATCCCAGTTGTCGTCTCTCTCAAGTATAAATGGCCTGCCATTAGACTGAGGTTTTATCTGACTGCGGGGAATTATTCTCATCTTGGGAGTGCCGACATCGGCCATAGACTCCCAGACAAGTAGACGAATGCCTTCGTCCCGTATAAAGCAGTTGTTCAGTATTGTTCCATCTTTGAGTTCAAGAGTGTCGGCTTGAACACCAACAACAGCACCTAAAAGCGCAAGTGTAATAATTGCCAGCATCAAAAAGATTCTGGATAACATCTGAATGCTTTCCTCCTTCGTAGTGATTTGTATGGGGAAATTTTACTCTGTGGTGTGTTTATAATCAGGAGTTACGCCTGACTTTTCATGTTAGTTGTTGGTGGAGCCGACAACACCTCCTGTGTGTATGTCAGGTATAATGTCTACTACCATAAAATTCGTGCTTCAGGTCAAGATTCCTCCTGTAGATTGTTCTATAAAGTTGAGTATTGGCATTTACATAAACAAATGTTTAAAATGGGAACAATGAAGGCTCAAGTACGGTCAACAGAGTAGGGGAAGATAAGGTCGTATGTGGCAATGCTCGTGTGCTAATGAGCTTCTAAAAAGTTCTATTAGAACTATAAAACCGTGTTTTTCAACAGGTTATGGCTCACAACCTGTTGACGCCCGTCCGCTTGGGCTGTACAATAGTCGTGAGTCACAAGTAGATATTTACACCCGCAGTATAAAGGATTCCCAGGAGGTAAAGGAACATGCAGTCTCACCTCAGGCTAGGCCGTGTCCTGCTTTGTGCACTTAGCCTGCTAATTATTTGCTCATCGGCTTACTCTGCAGTGATCTATGTAAGTCCTCTCGGCAACGATGCCAACGATGGCTCAAGCTGGGCCAGTGCCAACGCAACGATCGGTGGCGGCATTTCGGATGCTGTTGCAGGCGACGAAATATGGGTCGCTGACGGAATTTATGGCGAACAAGTAATCGTTAAGTCAGGAATAGCACTCTACGGCGGTTTTGCGGGAACCGAGACCAATAGAGAAGATAGAAATTGGGAAACGAACTTAACGATTATAGATCCAAAAATCACTCAGCCTGATGCAATTCGACCAGCAGTCAGGATAATGAGAGGTGTTGGAAACAATACTATTCTCGATGGTTTCGTTATTAAAAACGGAACAGGTAGCCAGTTAGGATCCTTCACTTTTGGTGGCGGCATTTACTGCGAAGACCACGCTTCCCCAACAATTGCCAACTGCGTTATCACAGAAAACCAGGCTGATAACGGCGCCGGTATCTTCTGCTATAACTTCTCCCGCCCAGTCCTCAAAAACAACAAGATTATCAAAAATACCGCAACAGACTGGGGTGGAGGTATTTATTGTTGGCTGGACCCGGGAGTTGTTCTTCCTCCAGGTGCAGACCCGCCTGTGGCAGTAATCTCTGGTAATGAAATTGAGAGAAACGTTGCCCGCTACGGTGGAGGTATTGCTGTTTTTGGCTGTGCTACACTTGTAAATAGCAAGCCTTCTGCTTATATCACGAACAACAAGATTAACTACAATGGTACAGATGCTGCCGATTCAGCCAGCTCTGGCGGCGGCATATACTTAGAGTATATTTCCCCAGCTATCGTTAGCGGCAATGATATTATTGGAAACTCCGCTGGACGTGGCGGTGGAATCAACTGCTCCAACTCGACAGCAACCATCACCAGCAATACTGTAAATGGAAACCTCTCAACTTGGGGTGGTGGATTAGCTATTTATTACTCCACAGCTACTATCGCCAATAATGAGATTGCAACAAATGGCGCCATTTTCAAAGGTGCTGGTATTTATGGCAGAGCTTATAGTGGAGCTTCTATTGTAAATAACACAGTTGTTGCAAATGCTGCAGACCAGACCGGCGGCGGCATCTATCTGGAGAGTTCATCGCCAGGTATCTACAACAATGTTATTGCTTTTAACAGTGACGGTGGCGTTCAATTGGAGAATTTAGTTCCATCAGACACGTCTATGCCTGTGCTGAAGAAGAACTGCGTGTTTGGTAATGGAACTACAGATTATCAGCCGGCAACCTTGCGTGACCTCAGTGATATGAATGTCGATCCGAAGTTCGTCAGTCAAAAGTATGGAATCTACCGGCTTAGATCCGACTCTCCTTGTATAAACGCCGGAGGCAACCAATACATTCTCGATTCGAGTTGGGTAGACATCGATAATACGGCCCGGATTGTGAATTCCGTGGTTGACTTGGGTTGCGATGAGTATGACGGAACCAATTGGGCAGATGCTCCTCGCATTATTGTTCACGTGTCTCCAACTGGAAATGATAATGCTGATGGAGAGAGCTGGGATACTGCCAAAGCTACAATCCAAGCTGCTATCGACCTTTGTTCTAAAGTTGGAGGCGAAGTCTGGGTAAGTGCAGGTATTTATCCTGAATGGATTACCCTGCGTCCGAGAGTACAGTTGCTTGGTGGATTCCTTGGATTTGAAGAAAGCAGCAGTGAAAGAGACTGGGAAGTCAATGAATCGATGATTTATCCACCAATTCAGTACGATGAATTCGGCATGCCTTATGAAAGTGACATTAAACCTGCTGTCACAATTATGCGTGGAACTTCTGGAGTAAGTACCATTGACGGTTTTACTATCTCAGGCGCCTGGGCTGTGAACGGCGGCGGTATTTACTGCGTATCCAGTTCTCCGATTATTCGAAACAATCTTATTGCCGGTTGTTTAGCTGATGACGGAGGCGCTGGAATCTTCTGTTCCACTTATGCCAGCCCATTGATCGAGAACAACATCATTCACGGATGCCAGACCTGGGGAATGAATGGTGGTGCAATTACGGTAGCTAATATGTCATCACCACGGATTCTCAACAACAGGCTGGAGTTCAACGTATCAGCCGGTTATGGTGGTGGAATATACTCGGTAAATGAGTGCAGCCCTGAAATTTTTGACAACATAATCGAGTATAACTCTGCTCCCAGGGGTTCAGCAATCTACTGCGTTAGAAACGTTTCAACACGTGCTCCAAGAATTACTTGCAACACCATAGTTGGTAATATCGCAGATACTGATTGGGGTGCATTGACCTTTATGCAGACATCCCCGGTGGTTGTCAACAATATCATTGCTAACAACAGCTCAGGTATCAGGCCGTTGACTCAATCATCACCCGAAGCACACCATAATTGCTACTTTGAGAACACAGATTATAACTACTACGGGTTATTCCACGGTGTCGGAGACATCGAGGCTGACCCATTGTTTGTGGACCTGGTTAGTGGTGATTACCATCTGCAGTCGTTATCCCCATGTATTGATGCTGGTGATGATTCGTTCACCTATGAAAATGAGCAAGATATAGACTACCAAACCCGCATCTATGGCGCTCATGTTGACATGGGCGCTGATGAGTGGCGCGGACTCTATAATGTATCGCTCCTCCCGAACAGCGGCTCGCTGCCTGTTGGAACGGAACTGACCTTTACAAGCACATGGTCACATCCTGAGGGTGTTGATGAGATTGCTGATTGCTATCTGCTTATCAACGCAACACGCACAGCACGTATGGGTATCTGTCTGAGGTATAACCAGGATACAAACAGCATCTACCTTAGAAACGATAATAATACTGAATGGTTAGGCGGACATGAACCTGGCTCAGATAATGTAATCGAAAACAGGTTTGTCAAGGTCTATTGTGTAGACACCCATGTAAGTGAATCGGGTGATAACCTTATTATTCAGTGGAGAATAGAAGCAAAACCTGATATGTGCAGCAAGGGAACCTGCACTGCGTGGATGCTTGTTGATGACGACACAGGTCTTAGAGACGGTTGGGATGATATGAGGCAGTTTGTCTTCAGTAGCCCGCCGGAAAATATGAGCTTCACTCCTAACAGTGGTCCGCTTCCAACCGGTCAGCAGATAACTCTGACAAGTGAGTTCTTTGATGGCGACGGTTATACGGATTCAATCTACTACTGGGTGATTATCAACACATCACTTGATGGAAAGAATGCTGTCCATCTGCTTTACAACGCAAAATCAAACCTGCTTTGGGTCAGAAATGATAATGACACTGCATGGGTTGGAGGTTACAAACCTGGATCAGCCTATGTTATCGATAACAGCCAGGTACGCCTGTACTGCGCAAATACAACAGTCAGCGGAGTTGGCGGCGTTCGAACTATAAAATGGAATGTTATGATCAAGCCTAATATGGCCGGTAAGACTTGCGGTATTTGGACAAAAGTCCAGGATAAGAGCGGTCTTATTGACGATTGGACAAAGATGGGTGAAGTGAAAATCACCGTTGCTCCAAAGAATGTAAGCATAACTCCAAGTAAAGGTAATTTAATCGCTGACAGGTATATCACCTTGGCGTGCAAGTACACGGATGGCGATGGTAATGCTGACCTGCAAGAGTGCTGCTTCGTGATGAACACTTATCTGACTGGAAGAAATGGCGTCTATGTGATGTATGATGCCAAAGCCA
This sequence comes from Armatimonadota bacterium, assembly GCA_029551395.1. Taxonomy (GTDB): domain Bacteria; phylum Armatimonadota; class UBA5829; order UBA5829; family DTLH01; genus JAKPFN01. Next base: position 7,512 of record JAKPFN010000001.1, read on the forward strand.
ACAAGCTGTATCTCAGAAATAATGAGAATACCGAATGGATGGGTGGATTTACCCCTGGCAGCAACAACACGATCCAGAACAGCCAGTGCCAGGTTGATATATCGCAGACTACTGTCTACCGTTCTGGTAACGATCTGACAGTCTACTGGAAGATCAAACTCAAGCCAATCCTGGTTGGTAAAACTCTACAGGGTTGGATGCTGGTTACAGATACAGTAGGCCAAAGAGGCGGTTATGATAAGCTTGGTTTGTGGAGTGTTACTCTTCAACCGTAAGCTTGAATAAAATCCATACAGATAGTAAGGGCGGCCCATCTTGCATAGGCCGCCCTTAGTAAATTTTCGTTTAGCTGCTTCGGGAGGATTCTGGAACACAGTAGTAGTTGCCTCAGCAAGAGCTTCATCCCTTCCAAATAACGGGCAAAGAATTACCGCACTCTATATATCCAGAAGCTCTATAATACACTTGTGCGCTTAAAACTCCTTATTTGGGTAAGGAATTGATGATGAGGTCGTATAGTCAACTGATCAAAAGACTGCAAACAGTTGCCGAAGCATCATCCGTAGTGATGGAAGCTTTGGGTGAGTTTACAACAGCAGGGGGACAAGATTACACGCTTGCGCTTATGTCCCTGGGCACACCTGGGCCGGAAAAGAAAAGTGTGGCAATCTCAGCCGGGATTCATGGCGATGAACCTGCAGGCGTGGAGGCTGTAATACAATTTCTTGAAGCTAATGCTTATAATGAAGCATTATTGTCCAGGTTCCACTTTACTATTTTTCCATGTGACAATCCTTCAGGATGGGAGCTTGGAATCCGTGAAAACGCAGACGGAATCGACCTGAATAGAGAATTTGACGCTCCTAGTCCGGCTGCTGAAGTGAAGATAA
>JAKPFN010000005.1 GCA_029551395.1 Armatimonadota bacterium
AAAGCACACTTACCTGGAATCCAAAAATCATCTTTGAAAGAAGCCTCGCATACAGTCATTCGGATATGGAGTGAAATACTAACCATATCTGATAATATATAAATACTCAATGTACCAATACCGACACATTTGGATGTTACAAATTATCTCAATCCCTCCAATCCCACAACCACTATTGCCTTCTCTCTTCCAGAAAAGGGAGTGGTTAGATTATCTGTGTACAATATTCGTGGTCAACTGGTCAAAGAGCTGATAAACGCATGCATGGCCAGAGGATTTCATAAAGTTGTTTGGAACGGAAAGGATAACGGAAAACGTAATGTTAGCTCTGGCTTATATTTTGTTCGGATGGAGGTGGGCAATACCTCTAAAGTCAAAAAGATCCTGAGGATGAAATAGTATCAAATGAAGTCAATAAAGCCCGGGATAACACAGACTTTTCTATTGGATGATGGTTCCAATAATCTGATCTATCCGAACTTGAATATCTATTGTTAGCGCTAAAGCTGTGGCTATGCGGCAGTAATGGAGGGGATCGGCAAGGGCTTTGCCTTTGCGGTCTTTGAGGTATTTATGCAGCACCTGATAGCCGCCAATGTGGTAGTTCCAGAGCTCCGGTGTGATGCCCTCAAAGTATTTGTCTGGGTTGATTCGCACAGTGCACTTGTGCTCATCATACTCGATGGATTCAACCTTGTCATTAGAACCACTACCCTGATACCGTGCTATGGGAGGGCTTAATCGTGGACTCTTTAGCAGATGAATATCGGCAAGCTCTTTACCATATTCAGCCAACTTGCTGAAAAGATCGTATCATCCGTGAAGGGTATGCGGGGAAAATCCATCCTGAGATATTGCGTATAGCGTTGGCGGTATTGATTGCTGTGCAGAATCGCATAGACGTAATAGAAAAGCTGCTCCGGCTGGAACTGCTGCCACTGTTTTGTGAAACGATCCAAGAGCTCTTGGGAAATATTGTATTCCCGCTCTTCGCTGGCAAAGATGTCTTCTTTGTGGTCTTCCGGGTAAAGATAGAGGGGGAAGACATAAGAAATCTCGCTTGTTTTTATTCGATATATAGCAGCTTTCTGATAATGCATTTGATATTGCTACATGTTGCCAGGTTTCACCTGTCTTTACCTGCCTCACAGAGATAATCCCTACATTCTCTTCCAGCATATACCTCATAACCTTGTTACGGGGCATGCAGTGAAAACCTCTGCTTCTACCGGTGTAGTAAGTATAGCGGGCATCAAAGGGACGGTAGAGGATGGGGATGATATTGTTGTCATTCAAACCGCTATCTTTTAGATCTTTTTGAGCATACTCTACCTTCCAGTCCCGGGCATCTTTGCCGAGATGAAATGCTGTTCTGGCAGTTTCCGGGTCCAGGGATACAAAGTGGTGAATGGTCTTACGCACCTGGTTTGGAGTGTCCTGGATGGTGAGCTCGTCTCTGGCTGTGACTATGCCTACACTGTTGACTGAAAAGATTTCCGGGAGGGTTTTCCATTTGAGGTAATGCTCGTTTCCTGTCGCTTCTGGACGGAAGAGGTAGAAGGGAGAAACGGGGATTAGTTCCTTATAGGTCTTAGTTTGAAGCTGGTTACTATCCAGCCAGTCGTATTCAATCTGGCGGAGTCCGAATAGCTCGTGGTGGTACACTTTTTTTTCTTTTGTGTCTATGTTCTTTACCATCAGAATGATTGCGGTTCCCTGCTGGATATCAAAGACGTTTTCGTCTTTGCTACCATCAGGACTGGTCTCTTTCTTCTTGGCGTTGCCATGAAGATCGAGCACATAGATTTCATCAAAGGTAGCCATCAGGCTTTGACGCATGCCCCTGAAAGTAGGGTTATCCAGATAACCGTGGTTGGTGATCATGCCCACAATACCCTTACCTGCCTTGTGTATCTTCCATTGGGCAAAGCGCAAGAACTTCACATAATCATCTTGCAGCCATTTCGAGTTCTTTTCGCCCAGTGGTTTGCCATCGATAGTGTAATAGCTTTGTGCGCCATCCAGATCAGTCTTGAGCAGTCTTTCCGTCCAAGCGTTGCTGTTTTCACTGGCACCACTATACGGCGGATTGCCCATGATCACAAGAATCGGTTCTTGATGTTTTACCTTGTTGGCTTGAGCACATTCTTCACTGATGTCGTGGATTATAGGCAGTTCGGTTTGCAAGGGTATATCCGGTTCCAGTGTATTGGAGAGATAAAGCTGGAAACGTTCATCCTCGCTGAGTTCATAGCCATGTTCTGCCAGCAGATAGCTAATCTTGAGGTGTCCCACAGTGTAAGGTGCCATCATCAGTTCAATGGCATAGAAGTGGGGCAGGATGTGGTGTTTGATCAGATTGTGAATACTTCCGCTGCCGTATTTATCTTTGTACTCTTCTATAGCCACTTTGATAGCTTCAGCGGGGAAGGTGAGGGTTCCGGCTGCTGGATCAAGTATCGTAACATCCTCTGAGGCAAGCTCATCTGCTTTCCTGAAGTGGCTTTTCAGGAGGCTGTGGATGCTGCGCACGTTATAGCGTACCACAGGTTCAGGAGTATAATAGACACCCCGTTTTTCTCTTAATTTGGGATCGTATTCACTAAGGAAAGTCTCATAAAAATGCACTATGGGGTCTCTGCCCCTGCCTTCGGTGTAAAAGCGGTGCAGAATCTTTTGGATATCGGTATGGAATAGGATATCCGCTATGTCATCGATCAGGACTGCCAGAGCTTTGGGCGGTTCTTCCAGAGAGATGAATCTGAAGATGCTTTTCAGTATGCCCAGGGTTCCGGGGATGTATTTGTAGATGAGTTCCCGGTTGAACTCACCCTCGCTACGGGTGCGAGCCGCAAAGATGCCATAAGTGAGGGTTTGGGCATAGAGATCGGCAAACTGCTCTATGGTCAGGTTGTTAATCAGTAGCTTTTTGAAAGATTCATAAAAGTTCAGTAAAACCTTCTTGCCCTGCATCTCTTCTTCTGCCAGTTCGATGGTGATAATCTCATCCCGCAGGAAGCGGGTACGTTTTGCCAGCGCATTGGCAAGGCTCTTGGGATCTGTGATAGCAGGTAGAGAAAAGCTGAAATAGCGCTCAAGCAATACGGACAGCTCATCCACATGCGATACGGGGGAGTCACACTCATCTGAGTGGCATTGATGGGACTGGCAATGGTTACGCTATCCACAAGGATGCCGTGCTGATAGAGCCGGAACTCATAGAAGTTGGTGAGGATAAGATTGGGAAAGGTAGCCAGGTAGCGCCTGAGCTGTTCGCTCACTGCGATGGGATCGAGGTTGTAAGTTTCCGGCTTTTTGGCTTCGATATAGCCAGTAATATGAGATTTTCCGTTCCAGATACGGAAGTCAGGGTTTCCGACTTCGGTTGTCTTGGGCAGGATACCCACTTCGCATTTGCTGATCTTGCTTAGCTTGGCATAGGCATCAATCATGTCCTTCAAACAGTGATAGAAGGACTCTTCTCGGGCATCACCCCGGTTGATGATCTTCTGTAGATCACTCAAATATTTAAGCAAAATATCTTTTAGCAACTCACTTCCCCAATCAGCATCATTAATCCTTATAATGCAAAATAGTGATAGATGCTTATTTGGTCAATCTCTTTTTGTTTCAGGTCAAATTGATAGGAATAT
>JAKPFN010000108.1 GCA_029551395.1 Armatimonadota bacterium
GCGGGCTTAAACCTGACCTTACAATACTGCTGGATGTACCTGTAGAGCTAGGACTAAAGCGCCAGCAGGATAGAAACCGGTTCGAAGCAGAGTCAGTAGAATTTCATCAAAGAGTCAGAAACGGGTTCTTAAAGCTTGCAAAACAGGAACCGGACAGGTGGGTAACAATCGATGCCTCCAAGGAGATTGAAGAGGTAGAATCGCTTGTAATTAAGGTGTTAGAAGCCCGATTTCCTAAAATCTAGAAACACGATTTTATTGACACTGTGCCTTTGTGATGGTATAATTACGATGGTTGAGCGGGAGTAGCTCAGTTGGTAGAGCGCTAGCCTTCCAAGCTGGATGTCGCGAGTTCGAACCTCGTCTCCCGCTCCACTCTTTCTTTAGAAGTTTTTGGCCAAATCCAAGCGTAAATCACCACTCAAACTGCCCTTTTCCCAATGTATCTCTCTTTGTATTTTTCGTGACTTCGACCTAAGTCTGGATGTCGCGACTTGCATCTGGCAACATCCAGCTGACCCTAGTCTGGATGTCACGACACAGAAATTTTACCACCAAAAAATTCTACCAGTCAATTTCCCAAAAGAAACCGCGACAACACGCTAATGAATCCAGCTTGGTCGTTCGGAGCCATTTGGCTCCTCTCTGGCCGTGGCATAGCCACGGAGCGATCGCTCTACCAGTTAGGAGACCTGGCGGTCTCTCTAAACAAGACTGAGCAACTCCCGCATTACCACTTCTCTTCTGGGTGAAAGGGTAAATATTCAGTTGACATCATACCAATCGTGCAGCCATAATAATTCAATCGCATTAGAAACTGGAGGAAGCAATGAAGCTGGCTTTACCGATCAATTTGAATACAGTAATTGAATGTCAAGCCGATGGAAGATATCTAGCCCACTGTCTGCAGTTAGATCTTGTAGCCTACGGTAATTCTCCAGAGACTGCTGCCTCAGAGCTTCTAGAGGTCATCGACATACAGTTCCGTACTTGTCTACAGAATGATAACGTATCACACTTCTACCATCCTGCCCCTCAAGAAGCTTGGGTTAAACTCGGTACACTTCTGATAGGTCCATCTTCTATAACCAGTGAATCAACACGAACTGTTAGTACATCTGCAGCAACCTATGATATAAGACAGTTCTGCTACTACGCTTAATCGAGAGACATTCCTCTCAGACCATTACAGACCAAATTGTTTAGTGTAAGTTGATGTAATTGATCTCTAGACGATCAATCATAAAGCATACTACTATTTTACTAATGATAATATCCCTTATCGTGAGCAGGTGAGTCGTGGAAACCGTCCCTCTGACAGTAGAAAACATAGCCATAGAACTGCCGAAATCAGCAATCCAAGCGTTGGTTAGCGGTCAGTTATCTCAGAACACATCCCGCGCATACGCCGCAGATATCAAGTCGTTCCTGACATTTGTCGGAGGAGAAGAAAAACTTCCACATGTCAGCAAGGATGTTGTGGTGACTTACAGAAACCATCTTTTAGAAATGGGTTACAAGCCAGCTACAATCAATCGTAAGCTGAGTTCTATAAGGCAGTTGTTTGAAGAAGCCGTAGACCGTCGTTTGGTTGATGCCAACCCCGCAGCAAAGGTGAAGGGGTTGAAACAGAACAACAACTATTCTCCAACAGCTGGTATTTCCAGAAATGAGGCTAGGCAGATTCTGGACTCTATCGACACTAGCACTCTGATAGGCAAGCGGGATTACGCACTATGGATGCTCATGCTACGGACTGGCCTAAGGCGACAAGAGGTCACGAGTTGCCGCACATCCTGCTTAGGCGAACGAGATGGATACAAAGTGCTCACGGTCGTCGGCAAAGGAAGCAAACCGCGCTTAGCGAAACTACCTGTCGATGTTGCCAGAGCCTTGGATGAATGGCTTCATGCTGCTGGTATGCAGAATGGAGACTATCCGCTGTTCACGGAGGTCAGGAAAGTCGGGAGGGGCATAAAGTCGTTGGAACCAAAGGTCTAACTGGTGATGGAATCTGGCACATCATTCGACGTAGAGCTACCAAAGCTGGCATCACTAGCAATATCACTCCTCATAGCACTAGAGCTTGCTTTATCACACTAGCTCTTAAAGGCGGTGCACCACTTCATAAGGTTCAATATGCCGCTGGCCACGCCGACCCGCGTACGACAGAGAGATACGACCGAGAACAGGACAACCTGGATGATAATGCGGTAGATTATGTGCGGTTTTAGTACCTGCAACAATAAAGCCTGGTAGACAGGTGAAATGTCTGCAGGATTCAATAACAGAATAGGCTAATAGGATACGGGATTCTCGACAACAGGCGTTATGATTGGCAACAACAGTAAGTAGAGCCTAGGCGCTTCCTTTTGGTATACGAACTAGGGTCAGGCGGCAGATGTGAATGTAAGAATACAGCGTATATCATAGTCTCAAAAGCCGTTGCGGGTTACCTTCCCTGCGGACCCAGGAAAACCATTCTTTGCCACTCTGAATAAGGTCTGCAACATTGCTAACATATTAATCGAAAGGATCAGTCATTTAATTCCTCGAGCTTTGTATTACCTGCTTAGTAGACAGAATGTAATAGGAACCTAGCAAAACAAACTCACCTTATTGACAACACTCCATACTTGCAATTAACTTGGCCGCTGTGGATACCATAAGGCCATTGCAAAATTTACCACATGTGCATTATCAGTAATAAATCAAACTTGATAATTGTCAGTTTTCCACTTTGGAGTTTTATTGGTTGTCTTTAGTAAAGTAGGGTCACTCCACCAAAGCTACCGAACATTCATCTCCCCAATCCATCAACATAGATCCTGCCAGTCCTCTCCTGAGATCAATGTCGTGCTTATAGATGCTTATGAAATATCTTGTTAGGCACTAGCTATTCAAGCAGCCTTTCCCACGCGCGCGCATGAAGTTTCCGCACGAGACTACCACGTGATTTTCTAACAATAGGGGGTGGGTTTTATTTTGACCCCACCCCTCTGCAGACAAAGTCCCACTTGCCTATAAACTCCTGCAACTGCCTTCGGCAGTTACCCTAGACCTGCGGACCTGCGGGCGATTACAAGAACCTAATGATTGCCCAGATCAATAAATCCGCTGAATTATGATTCTCCGTATGTGGCCTGCTGGCTTTATGACTGGCTGGGGATGAAAGGAGCTATGGTGAAAGGAAGAGACTCACCTAAAATTACAGTTACTCAAAATATACTAAACAAACTAAGATAATCAAAGGAGATAGAAATGAATAAAGAAACATGGCGAAGTTACTTTGAAATGGGAGTTTTTGAGACAGGAGAGTTTAACTTCGAGGAGGCTAAAACCCATCTTGAGAAAGCACTGTCTATTGTAGAGAAGGAAGGTGGTTGCGACCACTGCCTTGGAATGGTCCTTTGGCAGTTAGCTATTGCAACAGAGATGGGTGGTAACCTTGAAGAAGCTATAGCTTTAAACAAACGTCTGTTAGAAACTCAGGAGACACGTTGGGACAGTCATATCAGCGACTACCCAGCAACACTCCTATCTCTAGGAGAGCTTCTTCAAGAGGTAGGTAAACCTGCCACTGCGGATGTGTATTTACAGAAGGCCTTGGAAGTCTACAGGCAAGAGGCTGTCCGAATATTAGAAAAGCAAGCAAAAGTCTTGATGCTGATTGCACAAGGCTATGCCCATCAAGAAAGATACAAGGAAGCAGAGGAAGCTGCAAACAAGGCTGTTCTTGCTTATGAGAGAGTAGACGGCCCTGATGCATACGCTCTGGCTGAAGTGCTCAAAACTCTTGCCGGGGTTTACAGACGTATAGGTAACATAGACAAGGCTGAAGACTTGGAAGCTAGATCTGCCAGTATCAAAGATAAATTCAAAGGAGATTATCCTTCACAGGAGTAGACCTTAATAGATAATACAAAGGGGGCTGAGAAAGCCCCCCACATTTTTTATTGTACACATGTATTAACGTCATCATATAGCTGTATACGAATTTGATTCTCCAGAAGATGTGTCAGAGATCGAGTTTGTAGTCTTAGTGCAAACTGATTTCTCAGATTATATCGACAACTACATTAACTCTGCGTTTCATATAAGAGTCCTCATATATCCTCTATGTAAAAGTATAAATCAAGACATTACACAGGATATTGCGTAGTTATCAATGCACTAGCCATTATTGTTACCAGTTTTATTATATATCAGCTCCCTTTCCCTCAGGTTCTGCTATACTAAAATGTAAGCTCGCCAGCTAGCTTGCACTATGACTGAATCAGATAGACCTTAGCTGTGAGTGTTATATCTGCTGAAAAAAGGTGTCTGCATGGATAATCAGAAGCAGGTTATGATACCTAGGTTTGCTTTATGTGCCGTTCTTCTCTTTGCAATCTGCCTCGGTACCGCTCAATCTGCGGTTATAAGAGTAAGCCCGACGGGAAGTGACTCCAACAACGGCTCCACGTGGGAATTAGCAAAAAAGACCATTGGTGCAGCTCTGTATAGTGCTAGGTCGTTTCCTGGATATGAGGTATGGGTGGCTGCAGGAACATACAATGAAACTGTAACGTTGAAAGATGGAGTCAAGCTCTACGGTGGGTTCAAAGGAACAGAAACCGCTGTTTGTGAAAGGAATATACAAGTCAACAAGACTATAATCAAGGGTGGCGGTAGTTTAAGTGGTACAATAACAGGCAGGGATAGAATAGGGCCTACTACCGAGATAAATGGTTTTACTATCATCAGCACTGGTGATTATGGCATTTTTTGCATTGGCATACACCCTACAATTGCAAATAATATTATAACTGGAGCGGTTCTTGGCATCTCCTGCACCTATGCCTCTCCCACAATCAAGAATAATGTTATAACCGGATGTGGTGTCGGAATCTCCTGCTACGAATATTCTTCCCCTACAATAACTAATAATACCATACTGGGGTGTGGAAACAGCGGAATATGTGGTTCTTATGGGCCTTGGGCTCAAATCAAAAATAACATCATTGCCTTCAACACAGCAGGTATAAATAAATCAAGCGGAAGTAACAACCCAACCATTGCAAATAACTGCGTATATGGCAACAAGACAAACTATATTGGACTTTTGGCAGGTGAGACAGATATCCAGCAAGACCCAATGCTGGAATGCGCAACATACGGCAAGTTCCATATTCAGTCCAATTCACCCTGCATAAATAAGGGAGATGATTCTGCTTCATCATCTATCCTTATTGATATAGATGGAGGGCCCAGAAAACTTGGAGAACATGTCGATATAGGTGCTGATGAATCAGATGGCACTGATTGGCCTGCTTATGTTCCTACCATAATACGAGTATCACCCACTGGCGATGATGCCAATGACGGGTCATCCTGGGATAAGGCAAAGAAGACTATCCAGGCAGCAATTGATGCAGCGTCAGCAGTTGGTGGTAATGTATGGGTGGCTAAAGGTACATACAATCAAGATTTAACACTTAGATCTAACTGCTATCTTTACGGAGGGTTCACAGGGACAGAGGCTGCTTTAGCAGAAAGAGATATACAAGCCAATGAAACTGTAATAGCTGGTGGTCACGATGCAGTAACAGCCAGATGTGGTTGTTCAGGAAGTATAGACGGATTTACAATAAGAGGTTTAGCTAGATCGGCTATTTACTGCCAGTCGTCTTCACCATACATAAACAACAATACAATTGTTGGTGGAAACAGCCAAGCTATCGACTACGGCATCTATTGCGCATGTTCCTCACCATCAATATCCAACAACAGGATTACCTGGAACGGTGGGTTCGGAATCTACTGCGAATCTTCGTCTAACGCATCAATTGCCAACAACACAATCACTGGCAGCAAGCATAGCGCGGTCTTCTGCAAATCATCTTCATCGGCTGAGATATGTCACAATACAATTGTTGACTGTTATGGAGGCATCAACTGCGAAGATTCTTCTCCTAACATAATCAGTAACAGCATTTCAAGATGCTCCAGCGGAATCAACTGCAATCGCTCTACTCCCAGTATATTCAACAACTGTATTTCAGCGTGTGAAGATGGTATCTCCTGCAGTTATTCACCTTCCAAGATAACTAACAATACAGTAGTGGGATGCGGACGTTACGGCATCAAAGTTTACGATTATGATTCACGCTACTTGCCTACAATTACCAACAACATCGTAGTATTCAACATGGAAGGCGTCACATGCAGTGGCAGGCCCAAACTGTCTCACAACTGCGTTTATGGAAATAACATAGACTATAATGGACTGCCAGCAGGACCAACAGATATATGCTCTGATCCAATGTTCTGTGACAAGGCAGGAGGTGACTTCCACTTGCTCTCTACTTCGCCTTGCATAGATGCAGGGGATGAGAGTGCAACAACAGCTGGTTGCCTCGATATCGACAATGAGCCTCGTGTGCAGGGTGCAGCCGTAGATATAGGTGCAGACGAGTTTAAATTTCGATACAGGAATTATAATATATCATCTGCAAGGAAGATGGCAGATGGAGAAGCAGTCTTGTTGGGAGATTCTGCATTTGGTGAAGTAGCTGTTTCTGTGGTTTTTCCCGATTGCATCTATGTAGAGTCCACCTCTCGATCATCAGGGATAAGAGTTGAGGGTGCATCAGCTGAATTGAACCAAAAAGTTATCCTAACTGGTGTCGTTGCCACAAATGGTAATGGAGAAAGGTTGGTAAGAGCCCACAACATCGCACGCCAGGAAGAAAAGTATCCTATAATGCCTCTTGGGATGCCGAACAAAACCGTAGGCGGCTCCGATATTGAGTCAGGTCAAAGAGGCGTGGCAGGTGGAGTAGGATTAAGCAACATCGGGCTTCTGGTAAGGACTTGGGGCAAAGTTATCGATGTTGGTGAAGACTTCTTCCTGATAAAAGATGGCTCAATGGACGCTGTTCTTCGTGTTCAGTGTCATCCAAGCCAGGTTGCACAAAAAGATGCGTTTATTTCAGTAACAGGCATAGTATCGATCATAAAGGATGAAACAGGCTACCATCCGATGGTTCTTTTAACGTCTTGATCGGATACTATAGGATGAAAACGGAGCAGATTGTAGCTTATTTGTAGAAGTACAAAATATGCAGCATACAGAATGTGGGCTACGCACTTCATGGGGTCGGCACAGCCGACCCCATAATATTTATTTGTATTTTTTTTGAAGGGCTGCGAATAAGCATATTGACGATATTTCACGAGTAACTGAGCTCATATTACCTGAGAAAAGGTAAATTATCAGCTCTTTTGGTGCCTGGTATTTTAACGGCTTTTGAACGGTGTCTGTCCGGGGATTTCATTGTAATTAAACGGTAAATATTCTGATATTCACATTTGTGATTTGCCTGGTGCCAACAGGTGGAAAATTATCTTAGTCAATATTAGGCGTTAAAGGCGGCCCTGTATATATCTCATATAGCGGAATCTACACGATCTACGCTGCCAAGGGCAATTCACAACGACCCAAGTCGTAGTTGCTTCTGATATCTCTTGTATAGCTCATCATCTCATTGACATCGCTGACAATCAACGCATCAGGCAGTGGAAGGTTGCTGAAAACAAGGACCATCACATCATCATGCCTTATAGCTCTTGCCCTGCCTACAGCCTGGATCAGTTCAGATTGGATCATACTTAGCTGTATACGTTGAAGCACAGGGTCATCAAAAGCCATGAAGTCAAATATATAACCATTCCACTTAACCTCTTTATACTTCATTTCAAGTAATGCTTTCTCCATGTTAACTCCAAGTGCAGCCGCAACAAGCAAATAGACTGTCGAAGGAAGGTTAGGTGTCCCTACCACAGCCAAATCCTGCCCAGACATATTGTTTAGGCCAAGCTGGTTATGAAAGTATGCGTCCTTGATCGTATTGAGTCCACAGTCTATCTTCGTTAATTTCTGGAATGTCAACACTGGAAGATCCCCTACCACTGGTTTTATTCGTGCCAACATGCTTTGAAGCTTTTCCTCTGTATTCATAGATCTTTTGGAAAATGACATCTCGCAACATTGGATTACCTGGCCCCGATTTGCCACCGGCCCAATGATGTGCTTTACTACCCTCCGTGAGGGATCTTTCAAGGACACAGCCATCTCGTACATCTCCGGCACTGCGGTCGCAGACAGTACGATCGTTTTGCACTTAGGGAAGCTTGGAACAGATATGTAGTCAACGTATTCTGGTATTCTCTTTCGCTTTCTCTCGTTCTGACTGGCCGGCTGCTCATATAAAAAGAAGTCACTTTTGAAGAGTCCCACAATGTCTCCAGTACAATCCGGGCAGTTTTCTAGAATAAAGAACAGTACTTGCTCCACGGTACCCTTGCTGGTTTTAGGAGTTGGCATGGGCCTCGACTCCTTGCTGTTCAGCACTTCATCAAGAACAGGCAGTATGATTCGGCGGATATTGTCATCGCCGATGGTGCAAGCCTTGCGTCGAAGCATATCAAGATCCTTTGCACGAACTCTGTTTTGATTCAGCGCCAACTTTAGAAAGTCTTCATCGAATACAACTGTGTGATGTGGTGTATCATGCAAGAGAAGTGCCCTCTTGTGAGTTGTAAGCACAGGACGGTTTGTCTCTCGAATTTCCTTTACTGCCTGCACATATTCTAGTAGTTTTTGCTCAGGACGCGTTAATGGGCTTGTCTTTGATAACAACTGCTTGGCGTATTGATCTATATACTCACATGCCTTTTTATACGCCCCGTCATCATAGTAGAGTTGGACAGTTGCCTTAAATTCACTTGACACTTCAGGTAGTTCCGGAACAAGCAAGACATCTTTTCTGTTGCCAATCAAGTCTTTGTGAATCTGGCTGATCAATTTGTGTGTCGGAGCAGCAACAATAATCCCTGATAGATCCTGCTTGCAAAGTGAATGTGTTTTTCCAAGACCAGCAGGAGCAATAATCAGATGAATATCATTGCTTTTATCCGCAAAAGCCTGCTCCAGCGCATCAACCATCTGTTTTTGCGCTTCATTCAGTGTTAGCCTATATGTTTGTTGATTTACTTCACTATCTTTCCTGACCTCCCCTTGCCGTCTTCTGCCCTGCTGAAGCAGGTTTTTCTCGTGCCAGCATTCGTTGCTGTAGGGGCAGAAGTTGTCGCAGCTCATTGGTTTATTGCCGGCAGCAATCCAATCCTTAATCTTCTTGATCTGGTAACACGTGACACCTGCGTTGTAATTACTTGTAAGCTTGAGTCCATCTCTAAGGAATTTCTCTCCCCCCTGTACTCTAAGCAAGGATGTAGCGCATCCAAAGGTGGCTTGATGTGGATGCCGGATCCCTTCGTTTATCTCGCGGCACAGCTGGCAATTATTGCAGATATCATCCAGACTCAGTCCTCTGTCTATGTAACCATGCTGCCGCATTGCTGGCTGTGAGCCAGTAGGGAGTGGGGGGGGATTTCCCTCCTCAGATGAGCCTAACCCCGATGTTGGTGATTTGGCTGCAGAACCTATATATACCTCTATATAGGGTACTGCTCTATTTTCACCAGCTCTACAGGTGTAGAAGCTATCCTGAGATCTTTTATCTGTTGGGCAGGATTCCTCCCCCCACCCCCAGTAATGATCCATCGGCCACAACGCGGTCAGAATATCAGGCTGGAGAACGCCGTTTTCTGACAATCCAATGCCCCATCTGCTAGAAAAGCTGCTAATCTGCCTCTTAGCATGAGCCGGATCGTCTGAGTAGCACTTCTGGCAGTACCCTTCAAATACCTGCTCAATTGAAATGACAGAATCAGGCTCCTGCAGAAATCCTCCTTTGTTGGTGCCAAAGAACATATGACTGGCTCCGGAGCACGCTTTATCCATTCCCAGATCACAAAAGACTTCCATCAAGGCTTGTATAATTGACTTATATAGATGTCTATCTGCTACCGGCCTATCAAACTGCCATACCAGACGGAACCTATCTGTTCCTGATTCATGCCTGAAAGAGTAATAGCCGATGCATGGTGGAAGATTATAACGATGGCACCTGTCCAACACTTCCTCAACTGGTATATACCTGACAATGTTCCCACCTTCCTTTACACCATCAAAATCCAGCGCAACAAGTTGAGCCATCACAAAGTTTGAATCTTCTCGAGACCCATTTAATACAGCCGGAGTCCAGGTGTGACCCGAGGTAATCAACTGACAAAGCTCGCTTACTGTGATGTGTCTAGTATTCTTGCAGTTGAGCCTGTCGCTGACATCAGAAGCTTGTTGACCATTGGCAAAGGTCTTCTTTCCATTACAGATTCTACATTCGAGGCCTACGCTGTCTACAGTTGCATAAACCCTCCTATTAGATGTGTTCACTACCTCTATTTTTAACTCTCCTCTCGATAAGATTACTCTTAGAGTCCCGTTATGCAGCACTTCATAGGCTGCAACCGTAATTTCCGGGCACCTAAGCGTTACATAGTGCCTGGCTTATCAGGCCCTACATTACTCATTAGAGACAGGAAACCAGCGAATTAACGTAGACAGGTAAAATAAATTTTAGGATTTTACATATGTAGACAGCCGAATCAGTATGTACTCTGTTGAATGGAGCACATTTGGAGAGAGTTGTACTTTATAGATCACCCTGTAATCCCGGCTGTGGAAAAGTAGCATCAGTTTGTGCAACGCTAAATAACAATTAATCCGTTGTGTTACAATATATTACTTGCTAAAATTGAGTATGAAATTCGGTGAGAACATTGATGGTTTAGCTGGCTGCGACAGATTTATATGGAGCGTCAACAGGGGCGGATATACCTGGACTAAGTCAGAGACAGACAAGGATATATTGATAGAAACTGGTGATAGGCGTCCGCGCTGGTATCATCCAGATAACAAGAGCAAGGCTTACTTCATGGAGTTGTTGGATACTCAGGGAAATCCTGATGCTATTGTCGAGTTCGCAAATCGATTTGGATTTTTGGGAGAATCCCAAATAATCGATGGGCAAAAGGTCTTGGGTGAGTACGTGGAGGACTGGCAAAATGCAGCGCAAGGGATATTTGAAATAACGACCTTATACGATGCACTCCGATCAGATAAGAAACAAGTGTTATCAGAGTTAATTCAATGGGATGGAAAAAAATCCGTCCTCTACAATCCTCCGGGCACAGATAAACTACGGATTGTATCATCTACTGACTATCGGCCATTGTCTATGCTGAGATGGCAGCAGGGAGATCTGGTAGAGCCTGCGAAAGATGTGTTGTCTCTTCTCATCACAGAGTTTATGCAACAACAGAGAATTAGCGCTGAAATGATATGGAGACAAAACTCAAAACCTTTACTCAGACCTGTATCAACAACACTGCTTGGATTCATCTGGTTGCAGCTAGCCCAAGTCATGGAGATAGGTGCTACTTATCGTCACTGTAAGGAATGTGAGGATTGGTTTCTAATATGGGAGGGCGGCAGACCAGCGAGCCGCAAGTACTGCAGCAATACTTGCCGAAGTCGCGCTTACAGGCGTAATCAGAAAGACAAGCATTAGCCATCAGGTACTTACAACTGTGGAGGAATAGAGCAAGCGTCAAGACAATGTTCCAGCTGAGCATCGATTCTTACCACTCCATCTGCTGATAGAATTGCTCCTCGGAGAACAAGAATATGTCCATTCTGGTGTTCGCTGTAACGAGCATGTTTGCCGATTACGCCGTGAGGTATCTGATAAGCTTCAAGTATGGAAAAATCCATATTAAACAGGATAGCTATTAAGTAGTCGAACTTCTGTACTTCAAGATTCCTTATGACACCAAGTTGCCTTGATGTATTGGTTGCAGTTTGTCTGCGAGCCTTTATCTGGTATCTTTTTCCCTCAGAATCCAATGCATCAAAGCCTGAGGTGGAGTTCGGTTGTAGTGTAAGACCAAGTGAGTCCGCTACCAACCACTCACAGAAATCCGATACAGGGTTGTTGCTACTTCGGACAACATTTCTTTTCTTCAACTCGACCAGTACATCTGCATATAACTTCAGCAGCTGATTTACCGAATAGTATCCCAGTGCCACAGACTCCGAAGCCAGTACGTCGTTTTCCTCCATAGCCACTACCTTCTATTAATTTAATTCGTATGCCTGGGTAAGAAGAGGTTCTGCCTTTTTAAGGTCTTCGTCAGAGCGGACGACAACTTCCAACTCCCCAGTTCCCCAATGTCCAATCTTGCGAACGTCACGAGTGAAGCCTTCTTCCAACTGTATTGTATCTGGATCAAGTTTCAGATAGATTGTTATGACTTTCTGCTGGATTTGAACGCAGGCAAAGTTCTTGATACGTTTGAATGCTATATATAGCTTCAGCGTCTTCATTTGCACGTCGTCGCCAAGTGCCAATAGATATGCCTTTATCGACTCGAATCGGTCTTTTGTGGGCTGATCCGCCTGTTCCAACTGCTCTGTAACAGTCTTGTCGTAAGACTTCTTCTTTCCCACCTCTATCTCGGTGTCGTCTGAAGAAGACTGTGGGTTTACTGCATTTACAAGCTCGAATAGCAGCAACTCACCGTAGTGACGATACCGAATCAGCTCGATGTTGCGTCCCATCTGCTGGACGGCGTGTTCATCGTATTTTGTAAAGTCGCCTGCAATGCACAACAACCTTGGCATACCCCACACTATGGACTCCGCTACATTGTTACCCAGACGATCCATTACGAGGAGTTTGAAATCGCCTCTATGATCCATTAACCAGTTAAGGTAAAAGAGACCTTGCATCACTACGTTCTCGTTAACGGCCCGTTTATACTCAATGACTACCGGACAACCATTCTCATCCAGACCAAGTGTGTCGATTCTCCCACCATGCTTTGCCCCTGTTGAGTATTCTGAAGCCAAAAACCGTATCCCGAGGAAATCTTCCAAATGTTTCTCTATCAAAGTCTGGAGAGATTTCTCAAGTGCTACCGATTTGCTTTTCAGTTCTCGAATTGGTTCCTTTTCTATATTGAACAGCTTGATGTCACTCATAATCGTCTCCTACCGAAGGATTGCTAATCCAGTTATCATATACACTGTTGTCTGGCTGGGTCTCATTATACTTCTTTAGTCATAGTTCTGCCAATATTAATAATAGTTGCCAAACAGCAGTATTACATGCAAAGATGATGAGTTCTATCATAAGCTTTTTGAGTTACATTGACCATAGTTCAGCCTGTGACCTATAATTTACCTGCACATGCGCCTTGGTAACTATGATCACCAGACATTGATTACTCAGGTGCGCAGGATAATAAGTCTGATAGGTTGATAACACATGCAACGTGATAGAATAACTCTTCCGCAACTTGAGAAGTTCCTCTTGAAAGCTGCTGATATCCTTCGGGGCAAGATGGATGCCTCTGAGTTCAAACAGTACATCTTTGGTATGCTGTTCTTAAAGCGTATGTCTGATCAGTTTGAGCTTGAGAGACAGAGAGAGATCCAGCATCATCTTGACGAGGGAATACCAAATGATCTTGCTGAAGAGCTTGCCCTTGACAGATACAAGTATAGTTTTTGGGTGCGTGAGAGCGCTCGCTGGGAGAATATCAAAGATAGGAAAAAAGACGTTGGCACTGCACTGAATGTAGCTTTGGCAGCCATTGAAGAAGATAATCCGCCCCTTTACGGCGTCCTGAAGGAGAATATCGACTTCATGGAGCAGAGCGGTCAGACTCGTAAAGTGCCAGATGCAAAGGCAGTAGAGCTTGTTCATCACTTTGACAACAACCACTTCAAGTTAGTTAATGATAACTTTGAATTTCCTGATCTACTCGGTGCGACATACGAATACCTGATTAAATACTTCGCAGACAGTGCTGGTAAAAAGGGTGTCGATGATCCTGCAGAACCGTTCCACGAGCACAGCTGTCTTTCCGGAACCAGCCCCTGCTGATACAGAGACATTCTGGTCCAGCGTATTGACTGCTGCTTTTTGGTTATCTGTAAGTTTAATCCCGCTCATATCCCTGCCTCCTCATTTGACTCCTCAGAATCAAATCCCATGAGGAGTTGGCTGAAGTCATCGGTCCGGCATACCGATCTGTATGCGCAGTAGTCCTTACAATCCTTTGGAGCAACAGAAATTTGTGCTTCCCGGATACCACGGACATAATCCAGCACGTATTCCTCGCATTTCTTCAGCATCTGGGAGAACTCATCTTCTGGAAGGCTTCTTCCACGCTTGCCGACTCCATCCAGTCCGCTGTAGTATCCATCCGGGGCCCATTTCTTAAAGGGCCTGTACTCCACTCCCAGCGGTTTTATACCAAGCAGCCTGTCAAGAGCAATGGCATAGACAACAGCTTGAAAGGTGAGACCTTTCTTGAACTTAGTCATGGAGGTGTTTCCGAGCTTGTAATCTATTACCACTCCGCCGTTTGAATTGATGTCTACTCTGTCGATCTTTCCTCTTAGGAGAACCTCGGTGCCGTCTTCTCCGCGAATCACAAGTGGCTCATCGGTTGACCTGGGATCCCTTGGTCTGTCAGGCCTTGCCGGACTTCCAAACTCAAGCTCAAAAAAGGAAGGCGAAAAGCCGTCCAGCCCTCTGGTTATCTCTCCAGAAAGGTAACGCTTCAGATACAGGCGGAATGTATGCTTTTCGAGGTCAGCCTCATGAGGCGGCAGATTCTGGAATCTTGGGTTGTTCGCAAACTCCTGGTCCAAAATGTCGTATGCTGCCTTTATGGTCTCTTCTACATCAAGCGTCCGGACGATGAAATCGCTGCCGTATTTGCACCTCAGGTCAGACATCAGCTTGAAGAGCACCTGGTGAAGCATGCCTCCCGCATCCAGTGCGCCAACCTCGTCTCTGATGGGCTCCAAACCTAGCACAGACTGGCAGAAATGCATAAAAGCACATGCGGCATAAGTCTCAAGCTCGGTGCATCTGAATGAGCTGTAGTCCATACTTATGCTTCTGACAACAGATGCATCGCCTATCGCAGCCTGCTTTTCTTCACTGTCCCTGAACACCGTCTGAAACATCCTAAAGCTTTCCTCAGGGAAATGGTTGTATGCAGCGATAGCTTCCAGGGATGCATCGTGAGGTTTATGTGCAAGGGCATAAACAGTTGCCTGCTCAAGAGTCTTTCGGCATTCCGCTTCGCTTACGGCTGGGACGAGGTTTGAGATGTCTCTTCGGATGGTCCTTGGAGCTGATGAAAATACCTTCTTCACTTCGTCAAGGTAAAATGAAGGCAGACTGTCTTTGGCTGATTCGTCAGCCAGGGGATATGAGAAGTAGAGTTTTTCTTCAGCACATGCGATTGCATTGAAGAATATAAGCCGCTCCACATCCTGCTGTACCAGCCTCTCTTTAACAGGGTAACGGAAGTGATTGTTTAACACTCTTCGCTCCTGGTCTCTAAGAAACGACTCTTCTCTGATCTGGCGAGGAAAGACCTTCTCAAGCATCCCTACAACAAACACCGCCCGGAACTTCTGTCCACCGATTGCAGACGCAGAAAGCATATTTACGGCATCTTTAGGAAGTCTTGGAAGCTTATATTCAGCCTGAGACAGCGCCATCTTGAACAGCTCTATGAAAACCTTGCCGCAGATCTTTTCCTGAAGCAGATTTTCGGTAGCTGCAAGTTCATCCAGTGCTGAGTTGATGGCTCGGACTGCTGCCGAGTCTTCTGAAAGCAGAAAATGGTCATGAGTTCTCCTCTTGAACAGAGAAAGGATGTCTTTCACTGCTGATATGCAGTCAGCGGCACAGGACGAAGAAGCGAGGGCATTTTCAAACTCAACAAGAGGCTCGAGTATGCTAGCCCGAAACTCCTGTGTGCGGTCTTTCTGGTCAGGCCATTCCTCAAGCCATTTCTCCCTGCCCTGCAGGATTCCCGCTTGACGAGCATTCACTTCTGCATGACAGGCCTGTGATATGTCGTTTGA
>JAKPFN010000110.1 GCA_029551395.1 Armatimonadota bacterium
AAAGCCCCTCTCATCCCTAGAATCCACAAGGACGAGAGGGGCTTTTGAAAGCTCCTTCGTGGTACCACCTTGATTCCCACCTGATTTATAAATAATTCAGGCGGCTCATTTTGCTGTAACGGGCTGACCCGGCGAAGGCTACCTCATCATGACTCACCTTCGCTGCTCCAGGGCGACGTTCGAGCGATGCCCAACCGGGAGATTCACACCAAGCTCTCCCTCTCTGAGGCCGGCTTTTCGCCTACTCCTCCCCTTCACGGCATTTCACGTATTTTACCCCTTCCGGTGCAGTTTGTAAAGGCTGCACTGGCATTTCGAAGAGCTGCAATTCGCTTGGATACCTTCGGATGGCATTCCATGTTCTCATTCTCATGTGCTTCAGGATTAGAAGAATGTTCTTTTCCCTTTATCAAGGCAGATACTGCTGACTCAATGTCTCCTGTTGCCTCCAAAGCAGCCAAGTCAGCTTCGTATTCAATCCTTCTACTTAACGGAGCAATCTCACGGCAGGCTAAAACTAATACAATTACCGGTATAGAGTAAAAAATAGATAACGCTGCAAAATTGCCTTTTGCCGGACAGCATTGGATACTGAAAAGTGTAAATAGAAATGGCAGTGCCATTAGTGCAAGAATTCTTTTTAGTCCTTTTGATTGGTGCAATGCGTTTTGAGTCTGCATGTGCCAGTTCGTGAGCTAAAATCCAGTCAATTTCAGCTTCAGTCATAATACTGATGGTTTTGTTGCTGACGATTATGCGCCCAACACGCTCAATACACGCATATGGTTCACTATTACCGATTTCTCCTTCAGCAACAAAAACATCTGCCTTTGGTACACCCATCCGATTTGCAAGATCCAAAGCTCTTGCGGAAAGTTCATTGCTCTTTTTTGCCTGGCGATGCTCTTTTGTTAACCTTCCCCATATAAACAGTCGGAGGAATATGAGTGTAAATACACACATTACACACTGGTGAATTAGCCAATGTAGTTGCAACTGACCGAAAGACACCATACCGCCCCATTTGAGGAAAACCACATAAATCAAAAGCGCCACAGACCAGACTACAATAAACCGTCTGGCCCTACGAATCTGAGCTGCTGTAGTTGGCTGATCGGCTGATTTGAAGGGGATCGATTTAATTACAGCCCTCAATCTTTTAATCATCTCAACATCTCTCAAGCAGCCAGGTACTTTCGGCTATACAACCAAGACTCATCCAGCACACTAGATGACTATCCAAAGACGAGAAAAGCCTCCTTTCGTTCCTGTAGAAAGAAATTAAATAGGGGGCTTCTATAGCTTCTTTATTGCGAAACTTGATTATATATAAATACTCACAGTTCACGATTTGCCTTTGGTGCCTTGGGTCGCGTCTAAGCATTCATAAGCATTATATTGCTTTAGAGCTACTTCACTTCGTCAAACTCTTTACGCGTTACTCCTGCTTGCCGTAGTATACGTGTAAGTAAAGAATCGTCAATATCTTTACCGCTGTGAGGGTTCGGAATGGTCAACCGCCTGCCTCGTCCCTTCATCACAAAATGCTTTCCACCAGAACAAGGACTGCTGAATCCTAATTGGATTAATCGGCGAATAAGTTCTTTTCGGCTAATCGGCACTTTAAGCAGCCTCTGCTTTGCGGTTTAAGTTGATATCATCCAACACGGGGATATTCTCATTGTTTCGCAAACCAACTATAAGCCACTCTTCCAGGCACTCTTGAAGCGTTTGTCGGCATTCTTCAAGTGTATCTCCATCAGCCCAAAGCCCTTGAAGTTCTGGAATCTCACCCCAGTAACGGCCATTTTCCATTTTCTCGTAATGGGCACGCTTCATAGCGGCTTTAATATATTCCGTGAGCATTCATATCACTCCATACCAGATATTTCACCTTATTTTACCCCAGACAGTGTTAGCAAAGACTCTGCAGAATACTGTGATAAACCTCCTCTCGAATCCTTCTACAAGAACGAGAAGAGCTTCTATGGCACTTTTCAGTGGTACTCAATTCCGCATAAGCATTCACTAATCATAGTTTGCTTTGTTAGGATTAAATAACATTAGTCTACTATTATCTTAGACTTTCCACTCAGACTCAGGAACTTGTGCATTTACAAATATGTTTCTAAGCGTTCCTAAAGGTAAATCCTGACCTGCATGCTCAGGTACTATGACTTGCAGCCTCTTATCAGCATGACGCCATTTACGGTGACTACCTTGTTGACTAACAAGCTCAAAACCGTACCGGGCAAGAATATTTTCAACTTCCCGGCTCTTCATTCGCTTGATCCCACCCATCAGGCAGCAATCTCTCGGATGATTGCACCAGGTGCGACGATAATCGGATCTGGGCGCAGATAAAGCTCAATGGCTTCACGGATATTCTCCATCGCCTCTTCTTCAGTTCGCCCTGCAGACGCACAACCGGGGAGTTCAGGAACCCATACAGCCCAATCGCCGGTTTCAGGATCTTGTTCTAATACAACCCGCCATTTCATTTCGCACACCTGTTTCTTATACCAGATATTTCATCGTATTTTACCCCTTCAGGCAAAGTTAGTAAAGGGCTTGCCTGTTAGGAGTCGCTGCCTCCTAGGGCTTTATGCGTTTCTTTGAGCTGCTTTATGATTGGGATCTTCTGGGGGCATTTTGTCTCGCATTCGCCGCACTCGATGCAATCTCCAGCTTGCTTCCCAGGAACCCACCAGCCTTCAGTTCCCAGCTTCTGATAGTAGCGCGATGCATACTCGGTCAACCCATAAACCCGGTGGTAGTTCATATACTTGAAGTTCTCAGGGATGTTTACACCATTAGGACACGGCATACAATAGTTGCATCCAGTACAGTAAAGCTCCTTCAGCCGCTTGTTTTCTTCAAGCATTGCAGCCATATGATCCAACTCTTCAGCAGTAAGCGACTCAGTCCGGGATGCTATCCGAACATTTTCCTCTATCATCTCCATTGTATTCATCCCGGAGATGGCACAGGTTACATTTGGATTGGAAAAAACGAACCTGAGCGCGATTTCAGCCGAACTCCTCACTTCTCCAGGTAAAAGCTTAAGGATCTGCTCTGTTGGAGTCCCCAATCTGCCGCCACCAACAGGCCCCATTACAACAACACCCATCCCAGCAGCAGCCGCGTGAGCCATCCCCTTCTCATTGCTCTGGTCCAGCAGGTTATACTGCAGCGTAACTCCCTCAAAAACCCCTGTATCTATCAGTCTGATCAGATTCTCGCAGGTATCATGAAACGAGATGCAAATATGTCCGATGATCCCCTGCTCTTTTGCTTTATATGCAGCCTCCAACCCTCCACCGGGCTTGGAGAAATTTTCCTCCCACGCTTTCCAGTTGATCCCATGAACAACCTGGTAGAAATCTATGCGATCGACATTCATCCGTTCGAGCGACTTGTTCAGCCTGCTCCACCAACCTTCTGTAGTGTTATCGTTGAGCGGATTTTTAGTCGATAGATACACCTTATCCCGTATGTCAGCTACCGCCTTGCCGACGAGGATTTCACTTTGACCATCGCCATAACCCGGCGCTGTGTCTATGTAGTTGATTCCAAGCTCAACACCCCGCCTGAGCAACTCGATTGATGTCTTCTCATCATCAAATGGAAGGCGCATAGCTCCAAATCCTAGCTTGGAGACTTTCTTTCCGGTCTTTCCGAACTCTACATACTGCACTTGCTTGTCTTACCTCTCACACATAATTGCCTGCGGCAGGAGCCATTGCCTAAAAATACGCTTGTTACCAGAATCAGCTTAACATAATCGTCAGATGATGCGCAAACAGGAGTAAGTTGAGGAGTTTTATGGAAGCAGTAAAACAAATAAGGTGTAAAGCATCATCAAAACGCTTTACACCTTACACTTCTAACTTTTTACTTGCCCCTAGATAGCCGGTTTTCGGTCCGATTCTCCATTCAAAAGCGCTATCGCCAGGACTTCGTCTGCATGTTCTACGAGTTTGATCGTCAAATCAGCCAGAACATTTTCAGGAATCTCTTCCAGGTCCTTTTCGTTCTCTTTTGGCATAATCACTGTCTTGATTCCAGCTCTATGGGCTGCAAGGACCTTCTCTTTGACTCCGCCGATTGGCAGAACTCTGCCCCTCAGTGTGATTTCGCCGGTCATCGCAACGTCTTTTCTCACCTTTCTTCTGGTCAGAGCAGACGCAAGCGCTGTTGCAATGGTAATGCCGGCTGATGGTCCATCCTTCGGTACCGCGCCAGCAGGAACGTGGATGTGAATGTCCGTCCTGTGAGAGAACTCCTCGTCTATGTCGAGCGCCCTGGCCTTTGACCGCACATAAGTCAACGCTGCCTGGGCAGATTCCTTCATGACATCTCCCAACTGGCCTGTAAGAAGCAATTTGCCTTCAGTGGCTTTCAGGATTCCAACTTCAATCTGGATGATATCACCGCCGAACTCCGTGTAAACCAGTCCGGTTGCAGCAGCAACTTCATCCTTCTCTTCAGCCATGCCGTAATGATATTTTCTGGTGCCGAGGAAGGTCTTTACATCCTCATCATCGACAGTCATGCTCTCGACGCTTCCCTCAGCCACACGTTTTGCAACCTTACGGCAGATTGTAGCGATTTCCCGCTCCAGGTTGCGGACGCCTGCCTCTCGGGTGTACTCCCGAATAAGCCTCCGCAGTGCAGCCTCGGTAATTACCAGGTTGTCCTGAGACAATCCGTTTTCCCGGGTCTGCTTCGGAACAAGGAACCTCTTGGCAATCTCCAGTTTTTCATCCTCGATGTACCCTGGGAAATGGATGACTTCCATTCTGTCTCGAAGCGGCGGCGGGATTGTATCGAGCACATTTGCCGTCGTGATGAACATTACATCAGACAGGTCGAACGGAACCTCTAGGTAATGGTCGGAAAACGCATTATTTTGCTCAGGATCAAGAGCTTCCAAAAGCGCAGCCGATGGATCGCCTCGGAAATCCGCGCCAATCTTATCGATCTCATCCAGCATAAACACCGGATTGCGGAAACCAGCCTGCTTGATGCCCTGGATGATTCTTCCCGGCAATGAGCCTATGTAGGTGCGCCTGTGACCTCTTATTTCAGCCTCATCACGGATGCCGCCAAGCGATACCCTGATGAATTTGCGGCCAAGCGCTCTTGCGATGGACTTGCCTATGGATGTTTTGCCTACTCCGGGAGGTCCAACAAAGCAAAGGATCGGGCCTCGCATAGTTCCGGCAAGCTTCCGCACCGCCAGGAACTCAAGAATCCTCTCCTTTACCTTAAACAGACCGTAATGGTCCTCATCAAGCGTGTTTTGAGCGGCTTCTATCTCCAAAGATTCTACCGTGCTCTTGTCCCACGGCAGGGAAATCAACCAGTCTAGATATGTTCGGACCACAACACCATCCGGTGCTGCATAAGGCATCTTTTCAAGCCGGTCTACTTCCTTCAGCGCCCGTTCAGCCACTTCAACCGGCATCCTGGCTTCTTCGATCTTGGTCTTGTATTCCTCGATCTCAGAACCGCGCTCATCCCGATCACCTAGTTCCTGCTGTATAGCTTTGAGCTGCTCCCTTAGGATAAACTCCTTCTGGGTTTCGCCCATCTCTTTTTCTACACGGCTTCGGATGTTCCGGTGGATTTCAAGAATCTCGACCTCACGCGCCAGAATCAGGTTCAGCTTATCAAGCCGCTCACGAACAGAGCTGACTTCCAGAATTTCCTGTTTTGATGCAACAGGAATCCCAAGGTGATACGCTATGGTATCTGCAAGGCGAGCCGGATCAGTCATGCTGATCACGGTGATCATCGCCTCTGGCGGTATCTGCCGACCGTTTTGGACTACCTGCTCGAACTGGTCGATTATACTGCGGCGAAGCGCCTCTATTTCGATACCAGCTGTAGGCTTTTCAGAAACTACACGGACTCGAGCCTTCAGGAACGGGTCTTCCTGGACATATTTAACAATCCTGACCCGTTCAAGCCCTTCAAGCATGAGCCTGACAGCTCCATCAGGAACCCGCAGAACCTGCATGACCTCCACCAGCACGCCAACCTCATAAAGGTCGGATGGCTCCGGGTCTTCTATGCCGATTTCCTTCTGCGCGACAAGAACCAGCTTCCTGTTCTTTGAGATGGCCTCATCGAGCGACCTGATGGACTTCTCCCGACCTACAAGAAGCGGGAACAGCATATTCGGGAAATAGACCTGATCACGCACCGGCAGAACCGGATAGACTCTCGGCTGCCTGCCTCCAGAAGATTCCTTTGGTTTGGTTTCAAGTCCTTCTATTGTTATAACGTCTTGTTCCGTAATTATTTTATTACACGGCATCCTATGCCTCATCTCTAAGGGAGACGTAGTTGAGGTACTGACCTGCTAAAATGATTGAGTACAAGGCTTTCTTTCTAAGAAGCAGCTTTCATCTCGCTCAAAGTAACAAGAGTCGGCTCTTTCTTCTCAAGGATTGTCTCCGCAGTGACTATACACTTCTTGATATCCTTGTTCGATGGAACCTCGTACATTATATTCAGCATTACTTCTTCTATGATGGTTCGAAGTGCTCTTGCGCCCATACCTCGCTTCATTGCTTCGCTTGATATGGCATCGAGCGCATCATCAGTCAGCACAAGGTCCACGCCGTCGTACTCAAAGAACTTGCGGTACTGTTTGACCAGAGCATTCTTAGGCTCAACCAGGATCCGTCTCAATGCTTCCTGATCAAGTGCATCCAAAGTCGCCAGGACAGGCAGCCTGCCTACGAATTCGGGGATTAGACCGTATTTGAGCAAGTCCTCAGGCATTACATTCGACAAAATATCCCCAATTGTCCTGCCTTTTTTGCTTTCGGCTGGTGCTCTGAAGCCTAAACTTGAATCGTAGACTCGGCGTTCGATTAATTTATCAAGACCTTCGAACGCTCCTCCGCAGATGAAGAGAACATTGGTGGTATCTATCTGCAGGTATTCCTGCTGAGGATGCTTACGGCCGCCCTGAGGCGGAACATTGGCAACTGTTCCTTCAAGGATCTTCAACAGCGCCTGTTGGACTCCTTCACCGGAAACATCTCTGGTAATTGACGGGTTCTCAGCTTTCCGGGCGATTTTATCTATTTCATCTATGTAGACAATGCCCCGCTGGGCATTTTTAATGGTTGTTTGGATATTTTCACCCGTATCTGCTGCCTGCAGGAGCTTGAGAAGGATGTTCTCAACATCTTCGCCAACATATCCGGCCTCTGTAAGAGAAGTGGCATCTGCAATGGCAAATGGAACGTTGAGAATCTTTGCAAGTGTCTGCGCAAGCAGAGTCTTACCTGAACCGGTAGGTCCCACAAGAAGGATGTTCGATTTCTGAAGCTCGACGTCCGAATGAGGCGCGTTGATCCGTTTGAAGTGATTATACACGGCTACGGACAGAGAACGTTTAGCTTTCTCCTGCCCGACGACGTACTGGCTGAGGATTCTATAAATCTCCTTAGGTTTCGGAACCGAACCAAAAGAGAACTCCTCCGGTTGGGCGACTTCGCCCTTCATTATCTCATTACATAACCCAATACAGTCAACGCATACACCGCCGTACACGCCGAGAATGAGTTTCTTTACTTGCTCACGACTTTTACCGCAGAGGGCACAGCGCCCGTCGTTGCGATCGTAACCGATCCTCGCCAACTGGCCGTCTCCTTTTCATTTAGTATTATGGTCAGTTCAGGTGTTTCGAGTAAAATCCCGAAACACCTGCGTGTAAAGCCTTTATAGACCCCACTTTACACTTTCCACTTTACACTCTAACTGCGCTTAACCTTTTCTCTCAATCACCTTGTCAATAAGGCCGTATTCTACAGACTCCTCAGGCGACATGTAGTAGTCTCTGTCGATGTCTCGCTCTACTTTCTCAGGCGGTTGTCCTGTATGCTGTGAAAGCAGTTTGACATATAAAGACTTATACCGCAAAACTTCGCGTGCTACTATATCAATATCTGAAGGAGTGCCGTGGAATCCGGCTGTACCCTGGTGAATCATAATCCTTGAGTTAGGAAGTGCAAATCTCTTGCCTTTAGTACCGCCAGCAAGCAGGATTGCTCCCATACTCATTGCATGACCCACACAAGTCGTCGCTATATCCGGCTTGATGACCTGCATAGTGTCATATATTGCCAGACCAGCAATCACTGATCCTCCCGGACTATTAATATATAGTTCTATATCCCTATCAGGGTCTTCCTTCTCGAGAAACAGCATTTGCGCCACTACCAGGTTAGCAATGTCGTCATCTATCGGCGTACCGATGAAGATAATCCTGTCTCTGAGCAGGCGGGAGTATATGTCCATTCCTCGCTCGCCGCGGGGTGTTTGCTCAACAACGTATGGAATCAGAGCCATTTGGCGTGTGGTACTCCTTTCAGGACGCATCACGTCCCATATTTTTAATATTGGAAGCATTTACCAGAAAGTCTAGTACTTTTATTTTAGAAAGTCGATTTCTTATAGATTCCCTGCTCTTTGTCCTGTCTACATAAGCAGCAACGGATTCTCTAGGATAACCACTTTCTTCTGCCATCGCTGTAATTTCTTCTTCCACTTCCTCGTCAGAGACTTCTATATTCTCTTTCTTTGCGATTTCATTTAATACAAGGCTGCCACGAATATCAATCTCCGCAGCACTCTCCAACTTAGACCTTAGCTCTTCGAAAGTGGTGCCAGTTGCTTCCAGATAATCGTCCAGCGACATATCTCTGGATTTCAGATCGCTCAACAGGTCTTGAAGTCTATGAGCCACTTCGTGCTCAAGCATAGCACTTGGGAAACAGACTTTCGCGCTCTCGACTACCTTTTCTATTACTTTAGCCTGAACACCCCTATCAGCCAGATCGGAAGCAGCTTGTTCCATTGCAGACCTGATCTTGTCTTTAAGCTGTTCGATGGTCTCTATCTTTTCCTCGCTGCCTTCGCTTATCTGTTGGATAAATTCTTTATTAATTTCAGGAACGATCCGCTCTTTGATATCTTTTACAGTTACCGTTGTATGTGAAGTTGTTCCTGCCAGTTCCTCATCTTCATAATCTTCGGGATATATGAGTTGTATGGTCTTGGTCTCACCTTTGCTCATCCCGATCAGACCTTCGTCAAAACTCGCAAGATTCTTTCCTGCTTCTACTACCGTCTCACGAATCTCACCATCGGCTTCAGCCAACTGCAGGATAACCAGATCACCTTGCTGTATCGGTCTTCCCTCGACTTCCTGTACTTTGGCAAGCCGCTGCCGGAGTGACTCAATCTCTGAGTTCACATCATCCTCTGAAATTTCCCTTGGCAGTCTCTCAACTTCTATACCCACATATTGGCCAAGTTCGACAGTCGGTGGCAGGGGAACTTTTGCTTTAAATTTGAAAGGTTCTGCATCAGCAAGGTGTATGATCTCATATTCGGCCGGACCATACGGTTCAATGCTGGCTTCTTCGATGGATTCCTCAAACGCCGGATAGACAAGCGCTTCCGCGACATGCTCCATTATGTGTTCTTCTGATACATATCGTTCCAGGACAGCGCGTGGAGCTTTACCTTTTCTGAACCCCGGAACCTGTGTGGATTTGCCTGCTTCTTTGTATGCCTGATCGAAGGCTTTTTTTACCTTTTCGGCATCGACTTCGATCTCAAGCGATACCTCGCAGGGTGTAATGTTCTCTTGTTGAGTGATAGGCACTGTAATTCTCCGCTTCATAAAAAAACAGGATATGAGATATAAGATAGCTTCCTGAATTATACGAGAATCTATCCTCTATCCCATATCCTGTGCTTCAGGTTGGGAAGAGTAGGGCTTTTTGACCCCCTACACTTTTACCCATTTTTGGAGCGGGAGACGGGACTCGAACCCGCGACATCCACCTTGGCAAGGTGGCGTTCTACCACTGAACCACTCCCGCATGTTCGTCTACGAGCTGGTGGGCGAGAGGAGAGTTGAACTCCTACGCCTTGCGGCACTAGATCCTAAGTCTAGCGTGTCTGCCATTCCACCACTCGCCCAGTTAGGAGATGGGAAGTCAGACCTTAGGAGTCTATCGCCTTCCATCTCGATTCTCTGGTCATTTATCCAGATTGGTGGGTCGTACAGGACTCGAACCTGTGGCCCGCTGATTAAGAGTCAGCTGCTCTACCAACTGAGCTAACGACCCATTGAACTCTAGCCCCTTAGGTCGGTAAATATTATACCACCGAAACTCAGTTGGCGTCAATAATTTTCAGCCCGAGTTAACCCTGACCGTACCTCCAAGAGCATTTAGATTATAACCAACTCCCTATTGGTTGTCAATAACTCAAAATTATGAGTGAAAAGAGTAAAGTGTAAAGTGGTTGATCGGCTCTACTCGGGGGAAATTTGCAATTTCCCCCGGATAGGCAGGTGAGGGATCTGTGATCTCGAATCATTGTATGAAGCACCAAAGAACGGGATTGCAAATCCTTTGGTTATTCTTCCGGGCTAAATTGCAAATTTAGCCCGAGTATAGTTCACGGCACGAATTGCAAATCCGTCCGAACACAGCCTTCAGTGAGCCTGAAAAGGACCGAGAGTATGCCCCCGGTCCTTTTCCTATCCATATTTTATGAGGTTATCATGCACTACCAAGTGTAGCTTTTCCCGGTTCCCATTCTACCGGACACAGTTCTCCGGTCTGAAGGGCGCTGAGAACCCGAAGTATTTCGTCCACACTTCGACCTACGTTCAGGTTGTGGACTGCCTGATACTGAATCTTGCCCTGAGGGTCTATGATGAACGTTCCCCTGAGAGCAATCCCCTGCCCTTCAATCAAAATACCGTAATCCCGGCTGACCTGCTTCGTCAAGTCAGACAACATCGGGAAATTGATATCACCAATCTTCTCAGTCCACGCCAGATGCGTATATTTGCTGTCCGTGCTTGCTCCAAGCACAACAGCATTCAGTTTTTCGAACTCCTCTATACGCCGGCTGAACTCGAGAATCTCTGTAGGACAGATAAATGTGAAATCAAGCGGCCAGAAGAACAGAACAACCCACTTTCCCCTGTAATCAGATAGACTTACATCAATAAACTCACCTTCTCGAAGACCTTCGAGGGTGAAATCAGGAGCCAATTGTCCCACCTGTATCATGTTAACGTCTCCATTCATCCAGAATAATATGAACTCAACTCTCTGCTGAGCTTATTACGCTTGATGAATATACCCAATGGTAGGATGATAAAAACAGATGGTGAAATGTTATCTCTTCATTTTTATTGCCACCGCATAAACTTCCCGTCGCGGAAGCTTCATTTCAGCGGCGGCCTGCCGAACAGCGTCACGCTCGCTCATTCCCTGCTCCATAAGCGACTTCAACCGCTGTTCCACAGTTCCAGCATCAGGGCCTTGTTCTGCTGCAGCTTCTTCCGGCCCAGCACCTTCGATGACAATGACTATCTCGCCTTTCGGCTTACGCTCGGTGAACCGTTCTATAGCATCGTCAAGCGTTCCCCGAAAAACCTCCTCAAACAGTTTCGTAGCTTCACGAACAACAGCCACCCGACGGTTTCCAAGCTCATTTCTTGCAGATTTTAACGCCTGAAGCGTGCGAAGCGGTGACTCATACAGCACTATCGTCCTCGGGTCTGACTTAAGACCCCTGAAAAACGCCCGCCGCTCGCTTTCTTTACGTGGAGGAAACCCATCGAAGGCAAAATGCGAGGTAGGAAGCCCGGAAACCACCAGTGCAGTGATGACCGCACTCGCTCCAGGTACGGCAACAACCGGCACATCTGCCTCGATAGCCAGTCTTATCAGTTCATGCCCCGGGTCAGATATCCCAGGAGTACCTGCATCAGACACAACCGCAACATCATCCCCTGCTAAAATCCGCTCCAGTATCTCCTGAGCGCGTCCGCCTCTGCTGTGCTGGTGATAAGCTGTCATTGGCGTGTGGATATCGTAATGAGACAGCAGCTTGCGGGTAACGCGAGTGTCTTCGGCCGCAATCAGGTCTACTTCTTTAAGCACCCTGAGCGCCCGAAGCGTGATATCTTCTAGGTTTCCAATAGGAGTTGAGACTATATAGAGCGTACCTGGCTTTTCCAACTTATCAAACCACAACGGGGCCAGACTTTCGCCCAGCCCCGTTATTCCTCTCAGCTAGATAACTGCTTATTCAGCCGATTTATTTTTTAGGCTTGCTCTCAGGAGCAACCGGTGTAGATATCGGCGGCATCTGAGGCTCAGGATTAGCCTTCTCATACTCTGCAATCCACTGGTCTTCTTTAGCTGCCAAATCAGGTCTGCCGAGCTGCGTGAACATCATCTTTAGCTGTTCATGCTTCCCTTTTTCGTAAATCATCTCGCTTGCATCCTGGAGCTGCTTGATAGCTTTTTCCTTCTGGTTTGACTGCATGTAGAACTGACCAAGCATCATACGAAGGTCTTCATGCTCAACAATTTGACGAGTGTCCAGGATATCAACCAGTATGTTGATGGCCTTATTCAAGTCTTGCTTCTTGTTTGCGTAGATATCAACAAGCTTGCAGTAAGCTGTTACAGCATTTGGACTTTCACGAGTGGCTTTGTTGAGCGCTTCGATTGCCTCATTCAACCTCTTATCCCGTTCTGCCTGTGACAGTCCTGGTTCTTCGGAGCGGTCTGCAAGCCAATAACCATTAAGCTCAGAGTCATAAACCTTTATCCTGGCATCTTTTCTGACCTTATCGAGGAACTCGTACATCGCCATGTTCTCGAGGGTCATCTTGATCTGCTCAGCATGCTGTTTTTTATTCTTCTCGAAGTCATTAGGCAGTTCGAGTTTGACCTCTTCTACCTTTACAATTCGATAACCATCACCACCCAGAGCTTTCATAATGCCGCTCGTCTGCCCAGCTTTCAGGTTCTGGAGGTCTCTGTCAAACATCAACGGCATGTAAATGGCTTCCTTTTTGCTATATTCGTCATCCGAATACTGCTCTGCAAGCTTGGCAAAATCTTCTCCGGCTTTAACCTTCTTAAGGACTTCCTCAGCCTTACGCTTCACCTGCGCTTCAGGAGCCGAACCAACCCGGAAAACGATCTGGCGAATCTTGGCCTGCTTGAAGCTGTCTTTTACACGCTTATCATCGATCTTGCCAACACTAGCCCGCAGTTGTGCTTCCAGCTTCTCAACCATCAACTGGTCTCGAACCGCATCAGTGGAGATGTCGCTTTCGATTTCCTTGCGAAGCGATTTGATCGTCTTTGGCGGTGTCAACATACCAAGCAGTTCGTTGAACTTTTTATCGGAGATTTTCTTCTTCTGGTTACCAGCTACCATCTGCCGGTACTGTTCCATCTGCTCGTCAACGATTTTCTTGCGTTTCTGCTTGATCTCGCCCCGGCTGATAGCTATCCCCTTTTCCTTAGCGGCGGATATGCGGATGCGCTGGTCGATCAACTGATTCAAAATCGAACTCCTCAGCATTGCATCCTGGAGCGGGCTTAAACTGCCTTGCATACTAAACATTCGAGACTGCTGTTCATAAACCATGTTGAACTCTTCGGCATTAATCTTCAGCCCGTTAACCTCAGCAATCACCTTTTTTGCCTCAGCTTCTGGTGATCGACCGCTGGTAATATAGCTGCTGTAGCCAAAGAAGATTGTTACTGCGAAGATAGCAGTGAAAATCCCCATACCTAACCGAAGGTATTTGGAAGAGCTATTTCTCAGTCGAGTGATTGACATCTAGTCGTTTCCTCCAATCGCAAACCTGTGAAGCACGTTGGACACTCAACCAATCGTGCACTTAGAGCATCAAAAAAGAGTGGTAAGATTCAAGACTTTGGTCTGAATTTGACTGACCATTATATTCCTGGAATTCCACAGCTAATCTTATCGTAGTGGTATCCTTGTGTCAAGCTGACGAACAGACTCACGAGGCAGTGTAAACTGTAAAGCGAAAATTGCAAGATAAACTCGTACGCCAGTAGCTTGAGCAGCACATTCTACCTTAGCAATGTGCAAGAACCGGGCCAGAAACGGCTTCTGACGGTACTACGGACGGATTTCTATGGATGTTCCCGGTTCTGCAAAGTCATAAATCTCACGTATATCTTCACTCCGCATCGCCATACATCCTTGAGTCCAGTCAATAATCTGTGCTTTGCTCATATCGTCAGCAATCACTCCGATTCCACCGCCATGTATGCAGATATGGCTGCCAAGTGCCGTATCCTGAGGCGGTGTGATGCCAAGTTTCTGCGCGAGAATTACTTTGGCATGGGTTTCTTCATCTATCAGTCCGTTTGCACGTCCAGCATCAGCATCCTTACTGCTTGGATAGGAAACAAGAACGGAAAGCTCAAATTTGCTCTTGGGATTGCGGGAACAGATATAGTAAGTTCCCTCCGGCGTCTTTCCGTCATCTCTGCGAGTCTTTGGCCCAACCGGACGTGACCCCAAAGCGATAAAATACGATTTGACTCGCTTTGTGCCGGAGTAAACAGTCAGAATACGCTCCGATTTATCTACCACAATGCGCCGTTTTCGATGTTTCCAGCCATCCGGCAGAGGGCTTGAGAGAGGTTTGGCAGCAACCGATATATCTCCAGGCATTGTGTAGACATTAGACTGTAAACCAGCAAACTCACTTATTGGAATAACTCTGGTTCCAATTCCGCCAACCTGTGTTGGATGATTCATCAGATAATACCAAACCCCTCCTGCCAGTGTAAGAGCACGACTGCAGCAACAAAGCTGATAATAAGCAGCCGTTTCAACTCAATTCTAGTTAATCCTGCTGAGGAGGCTGCAGCTCAAAATGAAACGGAGCGTTCCGGTCGCAGACCAGCTTTCTGCCATCATATTCCAGCTTTGCAACCTGAAGAGACGACCGCCTTTTGGCATACGGAATGACGTCGGGGACAACTTTAGGGATGTCATCATTTCTCTGAGGATGCACAAAGTAGAATATATAGGCATTGTCTCCCTGCACCAAGACATCAGCATGCTGGCCTATCTCGCCATCATCCACCCTGGTTCCCGGCTCTGTCAGGATGTTTTCCTGCCTGGTCCAGTGTTCTACATCGTCGGATTTGTAGACACCAAGGCCGCGCCATACATCGGTAATCATCCAATAGCTGCCTTTCCAGTGAAAAACATTAGGACCTTCGTGGGCAACATCCGTTATAACCGGCCCGACTACTTCCCATCGGTATAAATCACTGCTATCGGCGGCATAAGTGTGCGAATCGTTTACTTCGTCCTTGTACCAAAGCCTCCACTTGCCGTTTGGAAGCTGATGAACACAGGCATCGATTACCCGTCTGGAAGATAGCGGCAGTATGGACTCAAAATGCCAGTCCCAAAGGTTCTTGCTGGTCATATGAACAATATCTCTTGTGCCGGACCAGTCATGCGGGACTCCGGGAACGTAGCTGACATACATATGATAAAGCCCGTTGTGCCAGATAACCTCAGGCGCCCAGAACGAGTTATGCCCTCGCTCGAATTCCATCCCTTCAAAAGTTCCCCGGTAGCGCCATGACCGGCCATTATCAGCAGATGAAGCTATTCCAATGGCAGTCCCATGTGCAAAAGCAACATAAGGACCGTCTACATTAGCTCTTCGTTGAGTGTAGACAATCCACCAGGACTGTTCTTCACGGTTCCAAATGATAGTAGGGTCTGCCGCACCGTCATAGACAGGGTCACGAAACAACGGCGCTGGCGGCAGAAGGATTTCAGACATATCAAACACCTCAATATGAGCTTTTCTCCTGTTCCCTTCGCTCTATATGAGATGAGTTCCTTCACATTCAGCACAAAGAAAGATGGCTGATTCTTCTGCTGAAAGAATCAGTCAACAAGTTCTGCATGTGTGCTGTAGAACTCCTTGTAATCAGCCAGCATTTTGCGTAAAAGCGTTGGCGTATCGAGTCCGTAAGGGCAATGCTCTCTGCAGTGACCGCAATCAGTGCAGCTTTCGATGCGGTGCATGTCCTGGTGCCATTTATCCGACATAAACTGCTGCCAGGGCATACGTCTAAGAAGGAGCGACATCCTTGCAGCCATCGGGATTGGTATCTCTGCGGAACATGGCAGGCAGTAACCGCACGCACGGCAAAAATCACCTGCAAGCTCTTCCCTATCCCGGTTTACCAGCGCCCACATCTCAGCATCGAGTTCCGGCGGATTGGCGTCAAACTCTAATATTTGCTCTAACTCGCTCATTCTCTGGATTCCCCAGATAGGCACAAGGTTTTCGAACTTGCGAAGGAACGCAAAAGCTGGGCGTGCATTAGTAATCAAGCCGCCCGAAAGCGGCTTCATGCCAATCAGCCCGACATCCAGGTGGTAGCACTGATCGATTACTGACAAGTCCGCCGGAGTAGATATATGGCTGATAGGATATTGGAGCGTATCGTATAACCCTGAAGCTACAGCAGCCGTAGCTCTCTCCAGGCTGTGACTGGAAAGCCCGATAAACCGAACCATTCCCCTTTCTCGCGCCTCGACAAGTCCGGCATAAGAAGATCCCGAATCTTCGGGATCAGGAAGCGGTTTTGGATTGTGAAGTTGAAGGATGTCTATATAGTCCGTCTTGAGGTTCCGAAGACTGACTTCCAAATCTGCAAGCACCTCACTTCTTGTTGCGGCTGGAGTTTTGGTGGCTATGATAATGGAATCCCGGACATCCGAAAGCGCATAACCTATCTTTTCTTCACTGTCAGTGTAGCTTCTGGCAGTATCGTAGAAGTTGATACCGGCATCGAACGCTTTTCTTAGAATCCGAGTGGCTTCTTCCATTTCAACGCGCTGCAAAGGCAGCACACCAAAAGATGTGCGGGTAACCATCAAATCTGTACGGCCAAGTCTGGTCAGTTCCATAAAAGGGAGTTCCTCCGAAGGTGCTTGCTACTTACAGTAAGACATTTCTCAAGATGAGTGTCAAGAGAAAAGGGGCTTCAGAATATCCGAAACCCCTTAGCTTCTATCCTATAGCTGATATTATGCTGTTATTACGCCATTCCTGGTTCAAGCCTTGGCTTGCTGGTGTCCGGTGCGCGTTTTGGTGATTGCGCAGGCTCTTCCTCGCCATCAGTAGGGTTAACAGCCTCTTTCTGAGTCATGTGCTCAGGAAGCTTCGCATCCCGCATCAACGCCTCGAACTCCTCACGCTCCAGCGTTTCCTTTTCAAGAAGGACTTTGACAATCTCACCCATCTTTTCCCGATTGTCGGTCAGGATCTGCTTGGCGCGGTTATAAGCAGCCTCGATGATCTTGCGGACTTCTTTATCGATGGACATAGCGATCTCTTCGCTGTAGTTGCGCTCGTCCATGATATCTCGTCCAAGGAACGGATTGCCATGACGCTTGCCAAGAGTCAACGGGCCAAGTGTTTCACTCATACCAAACTCACAGACCATCGCCCTTGCTATTTCCGTAGCACGGTCAAGGTCGTTGTTTGCTCCCGTAGTCAACTCATTGAACACTATCTGTTCAGCAACCCGGCCACCCAGAAGTCCGGCAATATCATCCAGAAGCTCGTTCTTAGTAGTCAGATACTTATCCTGAAGCGGGAACATCATCGTGTAACCAAGCGCCATTCCACGCGGCAGAATAGATATCTTGTGTACCGGGTCTGCAAGCGGCAGGATTTCAGACACGATTGCATGTCCAACCTCGTGGAACGCAACCATTTCCTTTTCCTTCTCGCTGATAATCCGGCTCTTACGCTCCGGACCAGCTACGACTCGGTCAATCGCTTCTTCAAAGTCGCTCATATGAATCTTAGTCTTATCCACACGAGCGGCCAGAAGAGCAGCTTCGTTTACCATATTAGCAAGATCGGCTCCTGAGAACCCAGGAGTACGTCTAGCCAGGCTTTCCAGGTCAACATCATCCGCCAAAGGCTTCCCACGCGAATGCACTTTAAGGATTGCCTTACGGCCTGTCGCGTCAGGGTTGTCCACTACCACACGACGGTCGAAGCGGCCTGGTCTGAGCAGCGCTGGGTCAAGAACATCCGGCCTGTTGGTTGCAGCTATCAAAATGACACCCGAGTTCGGCTCGAATCCATCCATCTCAACAAGAAGCTGGTTCAAAGTCTGCTCTCTCTCATCATGTCCGCCACCCAGTCCGGCGCCACGCTGGCGTCCGACGGCATCGATCTCATCAATGAATACCAGACTGGGACGTGCGGCCTTAGCCGTATCGAACAGGTCACGAACTCTGGATGCACCAACACCTACGAACATCTCTACAAAGTCAGATCCACTGATGTGGAAGAAAGGAACTCCTGCCTCACCGGCAATTGCTCGCGCCAGCA
The DNA here is from genome assembly GCA_029551395.1 of Armatimonadota bacterium. Classification (GTDB taxonomy): domain Bacteria; phylum Armatimonadota; class UBA5829; order UBA5829; family DTLH01; genus JAKPFN01. Next base: position 18,287 of record JAKPFN010000110.1, read on the forward strand.
GAGTCTTACCACATCCTGGAGGGCCTAGAAGCAGCACACCCTTAGGAATCTTTGCACCCAATGACTGGAATTTCTTGGGATTTTTCAGAAATTCCACTACTTCAGCAAGTTCCTGCTTGGCTTCATCTACACCTGCAACATCGTCAAACGTGACTTTCGGAACATTTTCCGACATACGCTTAGCCTTAGCCCGTCCAAACGACATTGCCTGGTTCCCACCAGCCTGTGCCTGCCTCATCAGAAATACCCAAAGCACGGCAATCAGACCGAATGGCAGGATTATGGACAGCAGCACACCCTGCGCCATATCGGAGAACATTGGAGTATCTATGCTGAACTCAACATTGTTAGCCAGCAAATGCTTCTTAAACTCGCTGCTGGATTCAGGATCAGCCGGGTCAAGAGTTACCTGGATCTTCTTCCCATCCTTCTTCAACTCACCAATAAAGATGTTCTTTCTTAGTGTCCCGCTGACAACCTTATCATCTTCGATGAGCTTCCAGGCTTGCGAATATGTAACCTTCTCTTTGGTCTCGCCAATTTGACCGAAAGGCCCTTTACTCGTGCGAATTAAGAGTGCTAGAAGAATTATTACTGATACAATTATGATATTTTTTAGATAACGGTTCAAAAATCTGGACCTCCTGCTCACAGTGAGCGGGTAATGCTTACCCGTTGGCCGCCGGAGCTAGTCGTATTATACCACAGTGTAGTCACCGTCGCAACTCAATTGCCCTGGTAGACTGAGTTGTTGTGCTGCGATTTTCAGCAATTCAGCGCGATTGCACGACCTTATATGGTAAAAAGAATCGAAAACCAGGTTAAATACTATCCTCGGCACATGCACACTAATAATTGACACATATACTTAAACTGGATCAAAAAATGCGTTATCAAGAATACACCCAACTTTTCCAATAATTGAATTGCAGTTATCTTGTTATCAATAATGCTAAAGGCGTACGTATGCGTTTTGGAACAAAGCTAGCGATTCTCTTCTGGATCTGTACCGTTAGTATAACAGTCATAACAGTTGCATTTTTCTATCGCGAGTCAGTATCAGTAATCCGAAAGGAAGCTGAATCACGTCTGGCTGATGCCGCGTTAAGTGCATCACATCTGGTCGAACCAGGAATTCACGCTAAGATTTTGACTCCAGCAGATGAGAAGGGACCTCATTATAGAATAATCCAAAACAGGCTAAAGCGTTTCAGGGAAGACAATCCTAAAATACGGCATATTTATACCCTTGTTCCCACTTCTGAACCAAACGAGCTTAAGTTTATTGTAGATGTAGGTATAGATCCACCAATCCTGGCACATGTCGGATGTCCATGGAACATTTCAAGCCGCCCGGAGATAAGAAACGCTTTCAAACACGCAACCGCCGACCCGTCATCAGGCACGACAAATGGGGCACCTGGCTCTCTGGTTACGCGCCAATCAAAAACCAGAAAGGCGAAACGGTAGCTATTGTAGGGCTGGATATGTCAGTTGAACAACTTTTTGAATCGGAAAAGAATATACAATTATCAGCGCTCTTAGCTATTGTTGCTGCACTTATTTGGGCTACTACCCTTAGCTTGATCCTTAGTTCCAGGATAAGCAAGCCGATTATGCAACTTACTGAAGCTACATTACATATAGCTGAAGGCAACCTGGACTATTCAATAACCATTGATAGCAAGGACGAAATAGGCAGCCTGGCATCCAGCCTTAACAGAATGGTATCCAGCCTGCGTGAAAGCCAAACCAGCCTGATGCAGAGGGCAAATACAGACGGCTTAACTGGACTGTACAACCACCGTTACTACCATGAAAGGCTCGGACAGGAACTGAAACGGGCACTGCGTTACGGGAGGCCGCTCTCGCTTCTTATGATCGACCTTGACGGGTTCAAAGCTGTAAACGATAATCTCGGGCATCCTGCAGGTGACACTATTCTTCGTAACTTTGCGAAAATCCTGTCCCAGGAGATCAGAGAAATCGATGTCCCTGCCAGATATGGTGGTGATGAGTTTGCTGTAATACTGCCGGAAACCGGTGTCGAAGAAGCAACCAGGATTGGAGAACGCATCAGGGCCGCTGTTGACCGCAAACCTCACTTGACTGATGAGGATGATAAAACAACCAGAAAGAATATGGATAACTTCGAGTGGAAGATTACTCTCAGCGTGGGAGTTGCCGAATGTCCGACTCATGCACGCCAGAGAGACTCGCTTGTCTCTGCGGCTGATATCGCAATGTATCATGCAAAGCATGTTTCTCAAAACGCTGTCTGTTCATACGACCGGGTTCCAGGCGCTGGCGGTACAATGGATCCATGCCGTATCTACACATTCCTGCAAAGCGCAAGTGTAAGCACAATAGCGGCACTGGCTGCAGCAGTCGATGCAAAGGACCATTATACTCATGGCCACTCCGAATCCGTCGCCAGATACTCGGTAGGCATAGCTACAGAACTCAGGCTTTCCGAAGAAGAGAAATTCAATGTCCGAATTGCCGCACTTTTGCACGATGTTGGCAAAATTGGAATGCCCGACACCATCTTGAACAATCCAGGTCAGTTAGATCCTCATGAGAGGGATATTATCCGTAGTCATCCATCTGTCGGCGAACGGATTGTAAAACAGGTGCCGCAGCTCCAGAAGATTCTACCGGGGATACTTTATCATCATGAGAGATATGACGGCACCGGTTATCCATGCGGATTATCCAGCGACAAAATCCCTCTTGCAGCGCGAATTATCTGTGTAGCAGACGCTTTTGACGCAATGACCTCTAACCGTCCATACAGAAGCGCAATGTCTGTAGATCAGGCAATGGAAGAACTTGACTCATGCAAAGGGAGCCAGTTTGACCCTGCATGTGTCGATGCGCTGAACCGATGGATAAGGTCTGCAGAACTTCAAGCCGCGTAACTATCAGGCAATAAACACGCAGGATTATCTCAAAGACGCGAGAATATATCCCTCGGTTGCTTGTCTGTGAGGAATTGCAAATTTCTCCCGAGTTTGGAGCCGTCAGGGAACAGGTTTTCCGGACGAGTAGACTTCCCTTCATTCCACACTCCGTACTTGCATAACTCGTAACTCGCCACTCTCCCTTTACACTTTGCTCTTTACTCCTTACACTAGCACATGGTAACGGAGGAAAGAGGAATGAACCACAAAGACCGAGTCTTCACAGCTATAAACCACGATGAACCGGACAAGGTGCCGAAAGGTGAAATTGGCATTGCTCAAGACCTTATTGCCAGAATGATCGACCCATCAGAAAAACCTTATGAAGCGCTCCGTCAGTGCCTTGAGATGATGAAAATGGACTTGGTAAACACGCATCTTGCAGGCCCTGAACAGATTGAAGTCGGATGTGACGCGGAAGGCCGCACTATCTATCAGGATCAATGGGGTTTGAAGCGGATTTATGCCGGTGCAAGCGAGCACATGCTGCCTGCCATATCTGAGCCTGAAGATGTCTGGAGCTATGAAGTCCCATCTGCTGAGGTATACGAAGCTCGCGATACTTCTTACTGGGCAAATGAGTCGAATTACTTCGTCTTCGGTCAGACTGGCGGCTGCCATGATAATGTGCTCGCGTTGTTCGGTTGGGAAAATGCTATGGTCTACAGCCAGACAGACAAGGATGCCGTCAAAGACCTGGCAAAACGAATCGGCTTGCTCCATGCTGAACTTGGCAGAAAGCTCGCAGAAGCCGGCGCTGACCTGGTGCTTGTGGCCGATGACATCGCTTTTAACTCAGGAACATTCTTTTCTCCACCTGCAATGCGGGACATTTTCTTCCCTGTGCTTAAGGCTGAAGTCCGGGAAATAAAGAAATCGGGCGTGCCTGTTTTTCTGCATTCGGATGGCAATCTGAACGCTGTTATGGATGACCTGATTGACTGTGGGTTTGATGGTCTGCAATCCCTCCAGCCATCTGCAGGGATGGATATAGCTAAAATCAAGGAAAAATACGGCCACAAGCTATGTTTGATGGGAAACCTGGACCTGGACCACCTTCTACCTTTTGGCACACCCGAAGAAGTCCGCGCTGCCGTGCGTTCGGTCATCAAAACGGCTGCACCAGGTGGTGGATTCATCCTGAGCACTTGCAACATCCTGACCAGAGATGTCCCGGTAGAAAACGCGCTTGCAATGTATGACGAGGCAGAACGGTCGGGTATTTATCCAATAGAATGAGAGTAAATACAGGTATTCCATTACTCATGGAGGTAAGACTTTCCCGCCTCATTCGCTTGACACCTGCTTCCTGTGGAGAATACACTTGGTTGGGAGTATCATGAATGGCTAAAGAAGAACTGATTGACCTGGCAATGACCAGAGATCCGCGCGGAGTAGTTATCCAGCGGGTCGGGATAAAAGACCTGCATATCCCACTGCAGATAAAAAAACGGGACAACGGGTTCCAGGAAGTACTGGGCAACGTAACCTTGGGTGTTGAACTGCCTCACAAATACCGAGGCACCCACATGAGCAGACTGGTTGAAATAGTCTCTCAGTGGAGCCGAAAACCGCTTGGCGGACATGATGTTCGGCTTATTTTGGACCAGGTCAGAAATAAACTCAAAGCAGACCAGGCTCATATCACGGTCAAGTTCAAATATTTCATCAGTAAAAAGGCCCCTGTATCGAAAAGCGTCAGTGCGCTGGACTACGACTGCGAATTCACCGGCAATCTTAGTAACGAAGGCTTCGATTTCATCCTTGGAGTAGAGGTCCCAATTGCTACAGTATGCCCGTGCAGCAAGGAAATATCGAAATATGGCGCGCATAACCAGAGAGGTGTCATCAGGGCGCGAATCCGCTATGAAAAAGGCAAATTCTACTGGATAGAAGACCTTATAGAGCAGTTGGAAACTCTCGGCAGTCATGAACTCTACCCGATGCTCAAACGCATAGACGAGAAGTACGTCACCGAACACGGCTACGAGAACCCGAAGTTCATAGAAGACGTGCTCAGAGACGCTGTTGTGATGTTCCGGGCAAACGAACATATAAGCTGGTTTGAAGTAGAGTGCGAGACGTTCGAGTCCATCCATAACCACAGTGTCTATGCGTATCAACAGGAATGCCTCAAGCAACCCAAGTTGAGGTAACAAGCAAGATTCAACAATGAAAGCTGTAATATTACTTTCCGGCGGATTGGACAGTTCGACAGCGGCAGCGATTGCAAAAGATCGCGGCTATGAGCTGTACGCCATCACATTCGACTACGGACAACGGCATCGAAAAGAGATAGAGGCTGCCCTAGCCGTCGGCAAGGCGCTTGGCGTCAAAGACCATGTCGTCATCTCCTTCGACTTGAGAAAATGGGGCGGAAGCGCGCTCACAGACGATATAGAAGTCCCCACAGACCATGATGTATGTGATCTGGGAGAAGAAATCCCCGTCACTTACGTTCCTGCGAGGAATACAATTTTCCTCTCATTTGCCCTTGGCTACACAGAGACCATCGGTGCTGATACGATATTCATTGGTGCAAACCAGATTGACTACAGCGGCTACCCTGACTGCCGTGAAGAGTATCTCCGAGCTTTCGAGACAATGGCTAACCTGGCTACCAAAGCTGGAGTCGAGGGGACTATGCGGTTCAAAATCGAAGCCCCGCTCATCAAAATGACCAAAGCGGAGATTATCAAGACCGGAGTAGTACTGGGATTGGACTACAGCCTGACCTGGAGCTGCTACAAAGGTGAAGATAAGCCCTGCGGCCAGTGTGATTCCTGCAAGCTCAGGCTGGCAGCATTCGAAGCAGCCGGATTGACCGACCCTGTCGAGTACGCTTGAGAAGAATTGTGCCTTTGGGACTCATCCTTCGATGTAAAGGTAGTTCATCACCCCATTGCGGCTCTGTTGGCTCGGAAGCATTGGCACAAAGAACCGCAGGGGACGCTCATTCCAATAACCAACCGTCATAGACAGCAGGTATCCTGATCCGGCTGTAGTGTACTTGCCAAACGGAACTCTGTAAGCAACCTGAGTAGAATCTCCACCATCCAAAAGCACTGCATTCGGCACTTTTTTCTGCTCCCAGAACTCCTGCACATCAGCCACGTTCCAACCGCCGGTCTGCGACTGTTTGCGCTCCATCTGTTGCACTCCGGCTTTTTCACCATCCGGATCACGGACAATAAGCAGGTAAAACTTACTCGAATCATTACTCCAGCCTATGGATGTCCTCGAGCACTTCAAGTCAGTCACTCCCAAGTCGCCCTGCAATGGGACTGACCTGCCGTCCAACCTCAGCGGTCTTACATGAGCGATGGCTATATCGAAGTTCCGCTCAATGCGGCGAGATGAAATACCTTTTATCACATCAAAATACTGCCGATTACTACTATTTCTGATTCCGAAAGTCCACCCAGGCTTCTCGACCGGCCAAACATTATAGTACACCTTTCCATCGACAGCAATAGGAGCAACATGACTTCCCACATGACCGGTTTCGGTTCCAAGATTGAAGAAACCTGCGTTGAAAATGCAAAGAACATCCCGGCCTTGCTCTGCAGAGCGTTTTCTGAGCCTTCCAAGTGCTGATTCGACGGATCTACCAAGCCAGACCAGTGTGGAATCATCCCCAGGAGTAAAATCATCACTGTCTACATCATACAGCCGCATTTTGAGGGTCGGATTCTGCTTTAAATCAAAGGTCAAAAAATGCACGGTAGTTCCATCTTTGCTCGATGGCTCGGTTTGTGCCGTTACACCAACTGCCAACTGCTGCACTTTTACCTGAGAACCGTCAACCTTGAGGATATAGCGATACTGGTAGACCATTGAGCCTGCCAATGCGAGTATGACAACTGTTAACAAAGTAAACCACAGCTTCAACGGCTTTTTTCGAAGTGACCAACCAATGATGCTACCGATCAAACCTGCACCAATCGCCCAGCCCCATGATATGAAATAAACCGGTGTCAGCTCCCTCTGAGCTTCATTCCACCAGATTACTGGATTTCCTCTGCCGACCAGATAGCACCATGCGCCTATCCATGTCAAAATGACAAAAGCACTTGCGCCAATGCCTGCAAGCCAGGGCATCCGCTTCATACGAACCGCAAGCCATGCAGAGCCAATCATTATCCCAAGCAAAGGCGCTGATATTTCGGCCCCTTTGATAGTCTCAGGATGCAGCCCGATAGCAATGAATACATTCCCGAGGAATGTCAGCAGCACACTGGAACCGATAGCAATAACGCCAGCAATAATAATGAGGATGATACCAATAAAGATCCGGTAACCGCGTTTTCTGGATGATCTTGCCATAATAAACCAACAGCCGTACGCGGACGTACGGCTGTGTATCAGTCTCCGTTCACCAATTACCTAATCTGCATCGGCATCAGCACGTAGCGGTAATTCTCGTCATCCTGAGGTCTCATCAGCGCAGGGTTCAGATTGCCGGTCAACTGCATTTCGATGGCCTCAGAGCCAACCACTCCAAGGAATTCAAGGAGGTATTTGGCACTGAACGCCATTTCTATATCTTCGCCCTCGATCATCACGTCAACTTCCTCATAAGCAGTACCTACTGAGCTGCTCTCTGCTGTTACAATCAGCTTGCCGTCCTGAGTTTTTAGCAGGACTCGGTTTGCGTTATCTCTCGCAACAATCGAGGCTCTCCTGACGCTCGACTGCAACTGGTCTGTAGGGACTATGATGCGCTTTGTAAACTCCTGAGGAATAACCTTCTCGTAGTTCGGGAACTGGCCTTCAATCAGTCTTGAGACAAGCACAGTGCCGTTTACCTGGAAAAGCACCTGGCTGGGTGAAACACTGACAGTGACGGTTCCATCTTCACTCTGGATAATCCTGTGCAGTTCAGCCATAGCACGCCCCGGTATGATAGACCTGGTCTGTCCCTGGCTCTCACTTACCGAACACTCCACAGCACACAACCTGTGGGTATCCGTGCTGACCAGTTGAAGTTCGTCATCCTCAAGCCTGAGAAGAATACCTGTAAGAGACGCGCGAGACTCATCCTGAGACACGGCGAATATCGTCCGCTCTATAGCGGTCCTCATAACAGGCTGCTCTATCGTAAACGATGTTTCTCCAGCAACCTCAGGAAGCATTGGGAAGTCCTCGGGAGGAAGGCCGAGAATTTGGTAGTCCGATGTCCCACTCTTCAGACTGACTCTATTTGAACCATCCACTGACAGCGCTATATCACCATCAGGCAGTGTTGAAAGGAATTCAGTTAGAATCTTCGCCGGAGCCGTAAGCGCACCTTCTGTCTGTACGTTAGCTGGTACGGAGCACTCGACACCTATCTCAAGGTCGGTTCCAGCAAGTCTTATCTTATCACCTTCGGTCCTGATGTGCAGATGAGATAAAATAGGTAATGAAGATCTTGAGCTGACAGCGCGTCCTGCGGTCTGTACACCCTCAAAAAGATCCTTTCGTGAGCAGATAATATCCATTGACGACCTCCCAATATCTGAGGAAAAGTTGACGCTATACTATAGCACAGCAGCAGGCAGGCGACAAGATGGATGTAAGCTATTTTGCCAGACATTCTATAGACCAATAAACCACCTGTATGCTTGCTATTGTCACACAAGCGACCAAACTAAAACTTGATATTAGTCAATTGTTAAGTTATAATATACTCGAAACAACGAATGTGTTGTTCCCTACCCAAAAGTTTAAGGAACATTTTCCTGGCAACTAGGCGTAGTATCAGATGTATGGAGGCTACGGGAGTGGAGTTGATCGAGACGGCGGCCAGCGCTGCTCTAAGTGAGGATAGGCGGATATTTGATGAGCTTGTGCAGCGGTATCACAAGCAGGCGTATAACATCGCCTACCGAATGACGGGAAACCACGCTGACGCTGAAGACCTTACTCAGGAAGCGTTTATCCGTGCATTCAGGTTTTTTGCGCAGTATAAACGGGAACTTCCCTTTGATAGCTGGCTGTATAAAATCATGTCTAACGTTTTTGTTGACATGCTCAGGCGGCGGCCGAAAGCACAAATACGGTCGCTTGACCAACCAATAGCAACTGAAGACGGAGAAGCAGTAATTGAAATAGCAGACGATTCCGCTGGTCCGGAAGAGCAGCTTATGTCCAGGGAGATGGACTCCCGTATACAGGCTGCATTAAACTCAATACCAGAGGACTTCCGGCTGGCAGTTATTTACGCTGACATCGAAGGTCTATCTTACGAAGAGATCGCAGATGCCATGAACTGCTCTATCGGAACGGTGAGGTCCAGACTTCACCGGGGAAGAAAACTGCTTCGAGACCGGTTGAAATACTATACGGCACAAATGCAGTAAAGTATAAAAAAACTACACTGTGGTGATGTAGCAAACTGGCAAATACTACACTGTGTAGATGTAATAAGGTAGGTGGTAAAGGATGAATTGCCGACATATCTCAAGGCTCTTATCTGCTTATATCGATGGTGAACTGACTGGTGTTGAGATGCTTGAGATTAGGAGGCATCTAGATGCCTGCCGATCCTGCAACCTGCAGTACGAATCACTTCGTTACACAAAACAGCTTTTGTCTCACCTGGCCTATGCAGAACCCAGGCCAGGTCTCGACAAGAGGATTTGCGCCCGACTCGAGAGTATAGAAATTCCTGCTTATCAGAAGCTCTGGGGCCGGGTGTTCTCTTATGTGAGGCAAAGAATGACGCCCGTTGCTGCTGGCTGCGCTGCATTGGGAGCCATGCTTGTTGTTCTGGTTTCCACTGCCACACATGAGTCAGATGTGATAGCCGTGTCAGACCGTGCTGTTTATACTACTGCATTGCAACTGCCGACTCAACCGCGTGCTCCTTTTGGGATTGTGCCTGTCGAAACAAGAAGCCCACAGCCGCTTGTTCCAGATACGATACCTGTAGAAACATTAGAAACACGTAATTCCAGCATTTTTTCTTTTGCAAGTTTTGAAACACCGTAGATTTACTTGCGTCTAGAATATACGGAACCAACTTCAAGTGCTGGCAGAAGCCTCAGATAACGGTACATTAAGCATTGCCATCTAAACCCCCGCTGCCAGCACTTTTGCTCGCCTGTAATACCGGGCAGCAACGTTGTCTGAAAGATAGGAGGTAAGATAGGTTATGTTACTTACAAAGCGCAGCATCTACTTGTTATGTATCCTGAGCCTCGTGCTCGGTATGATGCTGGTGCTGGGTTGGCAGACTGCCATACCGTCTTACGCCGCAGATAAAGCCACTGCAGCCAGGGCAGACCGCGGCGCTCTGCTCAATATACAGAACGCATTCACTTCAATAGCTGATGAAATCAAACCTGCTGTCGTGTTCATCACGGCAGAGAGAACGACAACTTCGAACATCAGCAGCCCAGGTTTCCCTGATATCGAAGAGCTATTCCGAAACTTCCCGTTCGGCGGGCCAAGCATACCGACCCCTCGCGGCGGTACGCCTCAGCCTGCAAGGTCATCCGGCTCTGGAGTGATAGTCAGAAGCGACGGTTATATCCTTACCAACGACCATGTAGTGGCAGGAGCCGAAAAAGTAAAAGTTCGGCTGGACGACGGCCGCGAGTTCACCGGCACTGTAATGCGGGATCCCCGCACTGACCTGGCAGTGGTTAAAATCGATGCTGCCAACCTTCCTGCTGCTAAAATCGCGGATTCTGACAATGTAAAAGTCGGTCAGTGGGCCATTGCTATCGGAAGCCCGTTCGGCCTGACCAACAGCTTGACGGTTGGAGTTGTCAGCGCAGTCACCCGTGCCGCTGCCATACCCGACCCGAACATGCCTGATGGTGTACGCAGATATCCTGACCTGATCCAGACAGACGCATCCATCAACCCAGGCAACTCCGGCGGGCCGCTTGTCAACATAGACGGCGAAGTAATTGGCATAAATACGATGATAGAGTCTCCAACCGGCGCAAATGCTGGAATTGGATTCGCAGTCCCGGCTAACACGGCCAAATACGTGATGGATCAGTTGATCGCTCATGGGAAAGTTGACTGGGGACAGCTTGGTGTCGAGATAACGGACATCAGCCCGAACGCTGCGAAGACGCTTGGCGTGGATAAAGGCGCGATAGTCAACCATGTATTGCCCGGATCTCCTGCTGACGATGCCGGAATCAAGCCGATGGACATTATTGTCGATGTCAACGGTAAACAGATAACAGATTCGCTTTCTCTCCGGCGAGTAATCGAGCGCATCAAGCCCGGAACCACGGTACCTGTAATCGTTGTCCGAGACGGCAACAGGCAGACGCTTAAGGTTACTGTAGGCAAAGCTGATGACATTCTGGCAAGCAGCCCCACAGGCACAAAAGCCAAATTGGGGATGGTAGTTCAGGAGCTTACTGCCGACCGAGCCCGCCAACTCGAGGTTCCAGCGGGTACAAAAGGCGTTATGGTTCAATCTATCGAGCCGAGAAGCCCTGCAAGCAGAGCGCAGCCGCAGATTGTCCCTGGAGATGTGATTTTGAAGATCAACAGCCAGCCGATAACCTCGGTTGCTGAGTTCAACAGGAAGATCAACGCGCTCAAATCCGGCGATACAGCGCTGATTCTAATCCAGCGCAAAGACCGGACTCTGATCTCAGAACTGACAGTAGATTAACCTCCAATAAAGGCCGGTGGCCATACGCACCGCCGGCCTATAGACCATCTACTTCTTCTTTCTTCTCACCCATCCAAGCCCTGTGCCAAACATGGCCAGCCCTAGAGCAAAAACAGAAGATGGTTCCGGGACGGGAATGAGGAGGTAGGCGCCTCCTTTCCTGTTGATATCCCCTTCATCTTTGTAGGAGCCGTAGCCAACTATCCATCCTTGGTCATTGATGCCGTGAGCTTCTATCAACCTCCAATTAGAATCAGGTGAGATCAGCGAGTCCAGAGAACACATCACTCCATCTTTGTAGAGAAACGGCTTAAACGTTCCCTCAGTTGTGAGCGATCTGCCTACAACCCATCCGAGGTTGTTAATAGCCTCGGCTCCAGTCCAACCTCCTCCAAGACTTCCGATGTCAGTCCAGATTCCATTATCACAGATGTATCCATGGTAGACCAACACCTGTCCTTTATCATTGATGTCACTTGCCCAGGTTGACACTCCCTCTATCTCCTGCCCGAACGGCAGTCCCAGGTTTATCATCTGGCCATCCTGCCATAAAAATGGGCGGGAGTCCGAATTGGGAAGCTGCGCTCTTCCTACTATCCGTGAGGAGTTGTTGATAGCATAAGCCTGGCTGTATTGTCCACCAAGTGTTCCCAGGTCTACTATCTGACCATCCTGCCATAATGTAGCATGTCCTGCGTCAGGACCAATACCTGGTATAAAGTGACTGGACCAACCAACTACCTGTGTCAGGTCGTTTATGTCTGCAGGCTCAGCATAATACCGACCAGGGAGCTTGCCGATGTTAGTTACAGTGCCACTGTCCCATACTGCCGCATCAAAACTCGATGTTATGCCTGCTACTTGTCCATAGTTGTTAATGGCGTAGCCGCTGAAATCGATTTCACCAGGTTCGTTCAGATACAGGTAAGTGCCGTTCTGCCATATAAAACATTGTCTATAATTGTTGCGCCCGATGACATGTCCCATATTATTGATATCTTTCAGAACAACCCCTAACTCCTGTACCACATATTGAGGAACTTCGCTGAAAGCCTCACAATGTAAGCCCCAGACCATTGGGATAATAAAAACCAGCAGTTTTATTCTCTTCATTACATCATTTCCCTTTCAATAAATAATTGGACTATTGTGTGGGATATATCTTATAAGCATATGCATAGTCTCCTGATGCCTCAAGCGTAGTCTGGAGTGTCAAGTCTTGACCTGAAGTAATAGTAATCTCTTGTGCCGACTTTTTCTGAGTTGATGGGTTCGTATCAATAGTTGACCACTTCTCAACTGTATATGTTGTGCCGGTAGGTGCTGGTGCAGCATTCAGACCTTTCACTGTAATGGTAATGTTTTGCTGCTGAACTGGAGTAGGTAACGAAGCATCTGTGAAACCTGCTGCGTTATACCAAGTGCTTGTCATGTTTTTAACGTAAAGATAAGCCTTACTGCTACAGCGAATGCCGTATATCTCGACATCACTAGCGTCACTGCCATCAGAGTTTTTCACCCAGAAGTAAGATGTAATCGGGTCGTTGACATGATAAAACGACTCCTGGATCATTCCTCTCATATCCACCGGGTGGTTTGGCTCCTCTAGGAAGTTTCTGAGCGGCAGGAAGACATCCCAGTGCGTTATACCGCTGCTGGGGCGGCCGCCTCCATCCCCCCAAAAGTAGCAGGTAAGCCAGTGACAGCCGCTGACTTTGTTGAAAATGCCTGCCCAAATCC
>JAKPFN010000090.1 GCA_029551395.1 Armatimonadota bacterium
TCAGGCCAAAAGAAATGTCAACTGATTCGCTGGCAAGGAAGCTTCGTTATCATACCCCACCCGTTTTTACCCGAATACAGCAGGAAGCTGTGCTGTTCGATTTCAGGACCATCCAACCAGATGAAGATGAACCAGTAGTGCAAATCCTTATAGAACTCCTTGGGGGCAAAGTGAAATGATTGACATAGAAAAGCGCAGAAAAGTGATGCAGCGGTCAATAAAGCTTGGGCACTGCATCTGCAATCCAAAACAGAGCTGTCCTTGCGAAATTTTCAAGGAGAAAGACATCTGCCCTTGTGCCGGCGAACGTCTGGAACAAGCTGTAGAGGAAGTTGCGCTGACTTCTCTAGTGGAAAAGGCCGGATGCGCATCGAAAATCAATCAGAACGACCTGAAAAAGGTTCTTGCCGGACTGCCTGAGATAACCGACCCCAGGATACTTGTCGGAACAAATACTTGTGATGATGCCGGTGTCTTTCAACTCGATGAAACTACTACGATTGTTCAGACAGTCGATGTATTCAGCCCGTGCGTAGATGACCCTTACACTTTTGGACAAATTGCAGCAGCAAACTCTTTGAGCGACATCTACGCGATGGGCGGCAAGCCGCTTACGGCGCTTTCAATCATAGGTTTCCCGATAGAAACGCTGAGCCACAGGGTTATGACCCAGATGCTTAGAGGCGGAATGGATAAACTCCGCGAAGCGGGCGTTGTAGTTGTCGGCGGCCACAGCATAAATGATGAAAACCCCAAATTCGGTTACGCTGTAACAGGGATAGTGGACTCATCACAGATAATCACAAATGACAAAGCCCAGCCGGGAGATGCGCTGGTACTGACAAAACCGCTGGGTGTCGGAATTATCAGCTTTGCAAACCAGGTGGGACGAGCATCCAAAGCCGCGCTCGATGCTGCAACGCAATCGATGACAGAACTAAACAAAACGGCAGCCGAAGCCATGGGAGAAATAGGTGTAACATGCGCTACCGACGTCACAGGATTCGGGCTTCTCGGCCATTTAGGAGAAATTGTTTCCCAAAGTGGAGTGACGGCTGAGATATATGTTGACCAGGTTCCGGTTTTCGATGAGGTAATGGACTATGTATCTCAAGGAGTCATCTCTGGAGGAGTCGAGCGAAACAGGGAGTATGCCTCAGCTCGGGTTGCTGCAGCCGAAGATGTTGGTGAGGAAATTACCCATGTGCTTTATGACCCGCAGACATCTGGAGGGCTTCTGATTTGTGTGCCTTTTGAAAAGGCTGATGCTTTTGTCTCTCTATTAAAAGAAAAAGGAGTGCAACACGCAGCAGTCATCGGCATGATTACCGAGAAATCCAACGGAAAAATCCTGCTGATGAATAGCACAAAAGCTATAAGCGCTAATATCATCAGACAAGTCGAGGAAGTTAAGCCTGCTGAAGAGTCTTCTTCACTAGATTGCTGTAGTGGGTCATGCTGCGAACCTGTTTCAGCGGCAGATGCTGATACCGCACCAAGCAGCGCTGAAAAGCAGTTTGGGGCATTCATGAGAGAGGTCAACAAGCCCGGTGCTGTGCCACTTCGCACAAAAGAGCTAATGGCTATATCGCTCTCACTTCTATCCAAATGTGAACCTTGCGTAAAAATCCACTTGAACAAAGCTCGGGCAATGGGGATCACCGAAGAAGAAATCAGTGAAGCTGTATGGATGGCGATATCGTTCGGCGGAGCCCCGATTATGATGTTCTACGAAAGCATCGTTGGAAAGGTATGATGAATAATGCCGCTCGTTGAACTAGACCAGGTAATTATAGGCACAGCCGGCCATATAGATCACGGAAAAACGGCACTCGTTAAGGCACTGACGGGAACTGATACGGACACTCTCGCAGAAGAAAAGAAGCGGGGAATCACCATAGAACTCGGTTTTGCATTTATGGACACCCCTAGGTTCGACAGGCAGATTATCTTTATCGATGTTCCCGGGCACGAGAGGTTGATCAAGACGATGGTTGCAGGGGCAAGCAATATAGATGCTGCTATGCTTGTCGTTGCTGCGGATGAAGGGGTCAGCGTTCAGACAATAGAGCACCTGGACATCCTGCAGCTCTTTGATATAAACACCGGGGTTATCGCGCTCACAAAATCCGATTTGGTTGACCATGAGCGGATTGAAGCTGTCACGAATGAGATTAGAGTATTGGTTGACCAGACATTTCTTGCTGATGCACCTATTATACCGGTCTCAGCTATAACAGGAGAAGGCATTTCTCGGCTAAGACAGACACTTCTTGAAGTTGCACACAAGACCAGAAGCCGGCGCGATACCGGTGTGTTCCGTATGCCAATCGATAGAGTATTTACCATACAGGGATTTGGCGCTGTTATAGCCGGAACTGTGCTATCAGGAGAGGTCAAAGTCGGAGACAAGCTGGAAATCCTGCCTGATGGAATCATTACCAGAGTCAGGGGCATCCAGATTCACAAAGAGAACTTGGAGAAGTCTGTAATTGGCCGAAGAACTGCTATCAACCTGCAGGATGTTAAAAAGGACCAACTCAGAAGAGGCCAAACTGCCTGCGCGCCAGGTTCGGTGACTGCCACAAGCCGATTGGATGGAAGGCTGCATGTCCTTAAAGGCTACAGTGGTGAATTGAAGAACCGGGAGAGAGTGCGACTGCATGTGGGAACTGACGAAGTGATTTGCCGTGCTGTTCTGTTAGATGCAGAGAAACTCGAGCCAGGGCAGAATGGATTAGTTCAGTTCGTACTCGAAGCTTCAACTGTTGCGCTTCCTAAAGACAGGTTCGTTATCAGAACTTTTTCATCTATGAATACTGTCGGTGGAGGCACGATTTTAGACTCACATCCTGTGTTACATAAGCGGATGGATGATTCTGTGCTGCAGGCACTTAAAAAACTGGAAGGTGGGGCATCTGATGTAGTTGAACAAGCCTTTGCTAAGGCTCGTTATGCACCAAAGACTGCAGCAGAGATTTCATCAGCTATAGGTGAAGGTGAGGCAGAAGTCTGGGAGGCTGTCTGCAGTCTCCTTGAAGAAGGCAAACTCATCCGAGTGACTCAAGGAACCGCTGTAGATGATGCTACTGCAATTCGCCGGGACAAATTCCTTCATTCGTCGTCCTACAAAGAGCTTACCTCCAGGCTTACGGGGATTATCAACGATTTCTACTCAAGAGAACGATATCGGCTTCTGATGCCATTGGCAGATTTACAGTCCAGGTTCGGTAAGTTTGCGGATAAGCAGGTTTTTGAGTCGATGGTTGCTGATCTGATAACAAAAGGAGTTCTCATCAAACGGGATAATAAGATCGGAATTGCTTCCAGACAAGCTCCGCTTAAACCAGAAGAAAAGGTTTTGGCTGATAAGATAGTCAAGCTGTATAAAGACACCGGCTTCTCGTCACCGATCGATGAAGACATTATAGCCCAACTGAGAATCAATCCATCTGTATTCAATAACCTCATTATAATGCTCTTGGATGAAGGTTCCATAGTACGGTTGAGTGATAAGGTTATCTATCATAAAGAGCATTTCGAACGTGCAAAGCAGATTGCTATCGATCATATCAAGACACATCGAAGCATAACTGCAGCAGAACTCAGAGATAAGATGAATGTCAGCCGCAAGTATTCGATAGCTGTTCTGGAATACCTTGACAGTATCTTTGTTACAAGACGAGATGGAGACAAAAGGGTGCTTCGATAATACGAAAAGGAAATATTTATGGTAAAAGAACTATCACGAATCAAACTGGAAGATGTGCAGGCAGTATACAGCGGCTCGGAAGGTGATCTCTGGGAATTGATTATGGGGCATCAGATCCACATCGGAGGCTTTAAGTCATCTATGGATCTGGCTGAAAAGGCTAACATCGGTAAAGGAATGACCGGTGTGGATTTATGTTCCTGCAATGGCGCTGGAGTGCGGTTTCTGCTTAGGTTTCGAGATGTAAGCTTTATGTATGGAGTGGATGCGACTGAGCAAGTCGTTAGAAGAGCAAACCAGCGTACTGCTATCGAAGGATTTGCCAATAGGACAAAATTCATTCTTGGCGATGTTACCGATATTGATCTCCCAGATACAGTCGTGGACTTTGTCTGGGGTGAAGATGCATGGTGCTATGTAGTAGATAAGAATAAACTGATTTCTGAAGCAGCAAGATTGGTTAAGTCTGGTGGAACAATCGCTTTTACGGATTGGATCGAAGGCCCAGTTCCTATGACCAGTGAGGAGGCAGACAGGTTTCTTTCATTTATGAAGTTCCCGAACATCCAGGACCTGCAGGGATACACAGACCTGCTCAATGCCAACGGCTGTGAAGTGCTGATTGCAGAGAATACCGGTAGATATGCTCCTTGTATCGACCTTTACCTGCAGATGCTCGATATGCAGCTAACATCAGATGCTCTCAGGATTATCGGATATGATATAGAGCTTTTACAGACTCTAGCAGGCGAGATGATGTTCATCCAGCAGCTTGCACATGCGAATAAAGTAATTCAAGGACTGTTTGTGGCTATTAAGAAATAGTGACCGTAAAACGAGGTAAACAATGAGTAAATGCTGTGGAAACGGCAAAAAAGCTAACGCAAAGCAATGCGACCCATGCGCTCCGCCAAGTGTAGAATGCGGATCAGTTAAGCAATCAACAGGAGCATCCGACTGTCCGTTGGCTTACTTTGAGAACATGATCGACAACTGCTACGATTATGCTGTTGAAGCAAAGGCCAACGGCATGCCAATAGTGGGAATCATGTGCGAGTTTGCTTCAAGAGAGTTGATAATGGCTGCAGGCGGAGTGCCGGTCTGCCTGTGCGGCGGCTCAGCCAAGACCATCCCTGCTGCTGAGGAGCATCTTCCGTCCAACCTGTGTCCGTTGATTAAATCTACCTACGGATACCATATAGAGAAGAAGAACCCGTTCCTTGAGATGGCTGACCTGATAGTGGCTGAAACTACCTGTGATGGCAAGAAGAAGATGTTTGAGCTGATGGCAGAATCCAGGCCTGTCTATGTGATGGAACTGCCTCAAAAGCAAGATGACCCGGATGCCTTTCAACACTGGGTATGTGAGCTTGAGAAACTTAAACTTCGTCTCGAGGAGCAGTTCGGAGTTCAGATAACAGATTGCAAGCTGAAGTCTGCTATCGAAGTGATGAACCGGGAACGCAGCCTGCGCAGGAACCTTGCAGAAATGATGGCTGGAGATGATCCTCCTCTTACGGGACGTGAACTGCTGCAGTTTAAAAGCAGTATTTCCGGCATTCCTGCGGATTTTGAGCAATACGAGAAGGCTTTGTCTATGTTTTCCGGTAAATCACGGGAGAAGGACAGCAAATCCCGAGTCCGAGTCCTGATGACAGGTGTGCCGACAGTGCATGGGGCTGAACGTGTGGTCGAAATTGTAGAAAACCACGGCGGCCTAATAGTGTGCATGGAAAACTGTACAGGGATAAAACCGATTATCGATGATATCGATCCGAATTCCCCTAATTTAATCCAAGCTGTAGCAGAGAAGTACTTCAATATCCACTGCGCTGTAATGACAAAGAACAAACGCCGTATGGAAGTGATAAGAGAACTTGCGACGAAATACCGGGCAGAATG
>JAKPFN010000091.1 GCA_029551395.1 Armatimonadota bacterium
GTCTTCGAACTTTCTTATCAAGACCATCTGGCGATACATATCAATCAGTTCATTCTTCTCCATTGGCTTACCTCACCAGATATTAGGATGACGCTGTAAATATCTGGAACAGCGTCTGTGACACAGTAATTGCAGTAGAACTGGCCAAGCTCTATGTATGAGCTGCCTATGCTCATGTACCGCAATCAGCGTTTGCTGAATCTTTTTGATTGCTTTTTGTTCCGCCAGTTTTTAAGTTACCAGTTGTTATTCAGTCCCATGGACCTGTTCTGCAGCATGGTATGAACTACGTACCAGCGGACCAGACTCAACATGCTTGAATCCCATTTCTATCCCCGTTTTTTGAAGGTCATCAAACTCCTCAGGTGTGTAGTATCTGTCTATTGGAGCATGGTCTTTGGAAGGGCGCAAATACTGGCCTATGGTAAGGATATCGCAGTCAACATCCCGCAGGTCTTTCATAGTTTGTATAACTTCTTCGGTAGATTCTCCGACACCGACCATGATCCCGGACTTTGTAAGGATAGTCGAGTCCATCTGTTTTGCGTTGCGAAGCAGTTCCAGAGACCGTTCATACACAGCTTGCGGGCGGATAAGCGGGTACATTCTGCTTACGGTTTCGATATTATGGTTCAAGATTTCGGGCCTAGCTTTAACAATCTTATACAAAGCATCTTTGGAACCTAATAGATCGGGAATAAGCACTTCTATGGAACAACCTGGCAGCAGTCGGCGGATTGCGAGGATTGTATCTGCAAAAATCGACGCTCCACCGTCAGATAGATCATCCCTTGTTACGGATGTGATGACTGCATGCCTGAGGTTGAGAGCCTGGACGGCACGGGCAACCCTTTCAGGCTCCTCGATGTCAACCGGGTCAGGGCAGCCGCTCGATACAGCGCAAAACCGGCAGTTGCGTGTGCAAGTATTTCCCAAAATCATAAACGTAGCAGTGCGGGAATGCCAGCATTCTCCGATATTCGGACAGTGCGCGCTCTGGCAGACTGTATGCAGTTCAAGTCTATTTACCAATGATCTTACTTGAGCGTAGTTTTCTCCGGCAGGTGCTTTTGCTTTAATCCAGGGCGGTTTTTGGCCGCTCAATCCTAATTCTTCAGACACGTGTTGTTTAACTATCTCCTTTACATGCGGCTGCCATTGTTCCGGCTTAGGCCAAGATCGTTATTCTGCAAAGCAGCAGACTTAGCTTTGTTTTCAAAAAGGTAAATGCTGACCTCATTGAATTTTTTATGTTCCAGCACCCGGTAATCGCTTTGCAGGACTGCATCAATATATTCCCCAGATCCTCTTGGGATTCTGGCAAGGACCAGCCAGTGCCGGGAGCCTGTCTTTGAGATCGTGTCCAATAACTTCCGGGCTGTCTGCTCATTCCATTCCTCAAACTCATCTTCTTCGTTTACCAGGAATTGGGTAGGCAGGACCTCATCCCAGTGTAACCGGCCTTTATAATAGTGATCAAAGACAATGCTGTTGCTATGGCGGTAAACCGCGATTTTATCTTGCGGACGTTCTCGGTCCATTATGTATTGTACAGCTAAACGCCACTGTGGTCGATCAATTTCCGTATAATACTGAAACAGTTTTACAGCAGATGGTATGAGCAAGACTGCGCAGAGGCTGACAAGCACCAATTTTGACTTTATCTTTGAGAGAGCAGCGCCAACCAGTAGCAGGAAAGCCGGAGATATAAACAGCATGTATCTGACAACCCAGGTGTTGACGGATGTGGCAGACATTACAAGGACTATTATAGTTGGCAGCAGAAGCCAGAGTGCAATCAATCCTGTCTCTATCCGTTTGCGGTCGATTGCAACAAACACTGCAGCAGAGACTGTCAGAATGAAGGCATAAATTCTGACTAATGAGTGCAGTAAAGTGTGGTTATGGCCATACTCGCCAATTATGAACTTGCTCCAGAGGATATGGATGTCAATCAACCCTGGACGATACATTTGGGAAAGAAATTTCTGTTCAGCATAATAATTGGTCAGTTGAAAAGCATACGAGAGCCATGGAAGCCAGGCGATTATCACCATCAACTGTGTCAATATCCAAGGTAAGAGCGGCCGCCGATTTTGTAGGAATGAGTACAGTATCATAGTGTTTATCGGCAGCATCAAAAGTATAGAGACCGGCTGCGTGAGAACGCTGAACCACAAACAGACAGCAGTTGCCAGCATATAACGGAAGTGCCATGTTTGAAGAGTCCGGATTGTAAAATACATTGCACTAACGGCAGTGAGCGTCAA
This sequence comes from Armatimonadota bacterium, assembly GCA_029551395.1. GTDB lineage: Bacteria > Armatimonadota > UBA5829 > UBA5829 > DTLH01 > JAKPFN01. The sequence continues at coordinate 2,271 of JAKPFN010000091.1, forward strand.
GAAGGTATACATTCTCACTTCCTGAGAGTGGTTGATATAAAGCGGCGATACTGCTGCGAGCAGACCTGCGATGGTTCCGGCTTTTGTGTCCCATATCATCCGGCCTATATGGAAAATCAAGGCTGTCGTGGCTATACCAAATAATACTGCAGGGATTCTCAGAAACCAGTCTTCCTGGTTTATCTCGTAAAACGGCGTCAGAATCCAGAAGTAAAGAGGCCTTGCGGCTTTGGCAATGGTGAAGTCAGTTGAAACATCACGAAGGCTGAATGCTTCATCGATCCAAAGGTTTTCCGCGCCGAGTTGATAGATTCTGAGGGCTGTTGCGATCAAAATTACGATTTCAAACGGAATCAGCCAGCTTATTCTCCGTTCTGTTTTGGGGTTGGAGTCTTCTAATACATAAAACGATGATACCTTTTCTAATAATGTGCTCAAGTTACTCTATCTCCTTCTGATAGAATTGATACAACTCCAGCTTTTGGGCATAACCAGGTAGCCTTACAGATGTTACCCAGACTGCTCAACTTGTAAGCAAACATTTTGCTCAGTTTATAGAAATGGATTATGCATTTGTATTACCCAAATCTTCTGTTTGTGGGTTAGGGTATGGCATTAGGAGCATGTCTTTCGTGTAGATTTCAGCGTCTCTGGTGTATTCGGAGATTTCGTAGATAGGGCGCAGTATGATAGCTTCTACAGGGCAGGCATCCTGGCAGTAACCGCAGAATATGCATCGGAGCATATTGATTTCATAGACCTTGGCATAACGTTCTCCGGGGGAATAGCGGGCGCCTTCTCTGTTTTCTGCTGCTTCAACGAGTATGCAGCGAGCCGGGCATGCTCCAGCGCATAGCGAGCAGCCTATACACCGTTCCAATCCGTCTTCATGCCTCAACAGAACGTGCCGCCAACGCGCTCTTGGCCCCAAAGTCCTTTTCTGTTCGGGGTATTCGATAGTTACCCGCTTGCTGGTGAGCGCATGTTTTATCGTAACACCCAGGCCTTTGATGAGTTCACCTATCATTTCAGGTCTCCTAAATATCGGCCAAACGGGCCAATAGCATCGAAAGTGACACCTTGATACTGCGGAACTGTGTTGGAAATCTCTGTGAGGATTTCTTCAACCTTGCTGTAGTTGAAATCTGCACCTGCGAGTGATGCTGCTTCTATTATGATGTCAGTATCGGCTTTGGAGTTTCCAACCCGCCTTATAGCAGGATTGATCCTCTGGATGCGCCTTTCTGTGTTGGTGAAGGTGCCTTCTGTCTCAGCGAATGTTGAACTGGGCAGCACGACATGAGCATATCTGGCAGTTTCCGTCAGGATATGGTCCTGGACGACCAGCATGTCCAGCTTTTGAAGCGCAGCAGTGAAAGCTTCTGTGTGAAAAAGATCTCTGGCAGGATTTTGGCCCATTATCCAGAGGGCAGAGATGTCTGAGCCAGCCTTCTCGAGCATTTCCCAACCGGTCAGCCCTTTGTCCGCAGGTTTATAGCCCGGCAGATAACCTGGAAGCAGCCCGACATCCATAGCGCCGAACGTGTTAGCGCCTTGCACAAGAAGCATCACCTGCACTCGAACATTTCGGCTCTTGAGCGAGTCTGCTATCCACTGCAGAGATTTCAATACATCCCGGCCATTTTCAGCGGACTCTATCATCGATTTAGCGACCATTACGGTGACGTAATTGGCCGATTTCAATACTTCTGATGCCAGGTCTATGTCTTCCATCCGTACTCCGGCTAATGGCTGCCAAGATGTGCCGCTAACAGCGCTTGCCAGTTCTCGTGTGAACTCAGCTTCCTGTCCGTAATGATACGAAAGGAACGGCCGGGCATATTTTGCCAGTTCTGCCTTGAGCGGGTATGCGAAAACTAGGTTTTTCCCCAGCTTTCTGACTGCCTTTTTGATCCAGAGATCGAGAAGCGGGAGATCATAGCTGATATCGGAGCCAAGACACAGAATTGCGTCTGATTCGGCAATATCCGAAATCCTGCCGTTAAAAAAAACGGATGCAATAGCCGATGCAAGAGCACCCGTACTACCATCGGTTCTCTTTTCGAAGGTGTAGTCCACGTTATTCGTGCCGATGACTTGCCTCATGAACTTCTGGAACAGGTAGTTTGCTTCGTTTGTCCTCGCAGGTGAACCAATACCTCCAGCATGGCTGCCAGCGGCACGCATTCCCTCAAGCGCAACCGTAAGCGCTTCTTCCCAAGTGGCTTCTTGAAGCTCTCCATTCTTGCGGACAAGCGGTTTTACGAGTCTGTCCGGGTCGTTGATGGTATGAGAGTTGAACCTTCCACGGTCACACAGCCAGTGTTCATTGACTTCATCGTTGATCCTTGCTAAAAACCGGACAACGTAGCGTCTTCGGCGGTCATCTATGGTTATGTTGCATCCAACGCCGCAGTTCGGGCAGATGCTTTCCGTTTTGGTTATCTCCCAAGGTCTTGCTCTGAACCTAAACAGGCTAGATAATAGCGCGCCGACAGGGCATAACTCAATGGTATTGCCGGAGAAGTTGGACTCGAACGGCTTGCCTGGGAAAATGTCTATGTAATCTCCATAACCACGGTTGGCGACATAGATATCAGGCTGGTCTGCTATTTCCCTTTGGAATCTGACGCATCGGAAGCACAGGATGCACCTTTCTCTATCAAGCAGAACCAGTGAAGAGAGCGGCACAGGCTTCTCGAAATGCCGTTTTTCATGCTCGAACCGGCTGTCTGGAGGGCCGTATTTGAATGTGTTATCCTGAAGCGGGCATTCACCGCCTCGGTCACATACAGGGCAGTCAAGCGGATGGTTTATCAGCAAAAATTCCAGCATGCTTTCCCACATCTGCTTGACTTCTGGCGTGTTGACGTGGACAACCATTCCCTCTGCAACCTGAGTCGAGCAAGATACCTGCGGCTTGGGAAATCCTTCTATCTTGACCAAACACTGCCGGCAGGCTCCTACAGGCTCCAGTTTGGTATGGTAGCAAAAGACAGGGATATCTATGCCGAGTTTTTTCGCTGCCTCGATCACCAGCGTACCCTTCGGCACGGTTATCTGTTTGCCGTCTATTGTCAGAGTTACTTCATCAGGCACGGGAGTACTCCAAATAGTAAAATATCGTTTGTTTCATCTGTCTACTTCTCCCATGATCATATCCACGCTGCCAAGGACTGAGATTACATCCGATACATAATGTCCCCGGACCATAAGCGGCATACTCTGGAGAGCTGAGAACGATGGTGACCGCATGTGCATCCTGTAAGGCTTGCCGCTTCCGTCACTCACTATGTAGTAGCCAGTTTCTCCTCTTGGGCCTTCATAGCTGACATAGGCATCACCCTTAGGCGGTAGAAATCCCTGAGTTGCTACAAGGAAGTGGTGGATGAGGGATTCCATGCTTACATCAAGCCGCTGCCTGGGCGGCAGGACTATCTTATAATCCTCAATTCGATAATCGCCTTCAGGGAGCTTCGCCAGAGCTTGTTCGGCTATCCTCAAGCTTTGCCTCATTTCCTCCATACGCACAAGGTACCTGTCGTAGACATCGCTGTTTTCACCGGTTGGTATGTCGAATTCGAAGTCGCTGTAAGCTGAATAAGGCCATGTCTTGCGGACATCGAACTCCATACCTGCTGCGCGAAGTATAGGGCCGGACACGCCATAATCGAGCGCGTCTTCCAAGCTCAAATAGCCTATCCCCTTGGTGCGTTTCAGCCAGATGGGATTGTTTGTCAGCAACGTATGATATTCCTTCAGGCGAGGCGGGAAAACCTCTAGGAAATTCTTCACTGCATGGGTGAAACCTTCCGGGATGTCGTCTCGGAGGCCGCCAATATTTATCCAACTGGTCATCATCCGCTGTCCTGACAGGAGTTCGAATATATCCAGCAATAGTTCCCTGTCCTGGAAACAGTAAAGGAAGACGGTCACTGCTCCTATTTCAAGTGCATGTGTTCCAAGCCAGACCAGATGGCTCCCAATTCTGGTGAGTTCAGCAAGCAGTACTCTAAGATACTGACCACGCGGAGGAACTTCCACTCCAAGGATCTTTTCGACAGACATCGAGTAGCCAAGGTTGTTCATTAAAGGCGAGACGTAGTCCATTCTGTCAGTAAGAGTGAGTGCCTGCTGATAAATCAACTGCTCAGCCTGTTTTTCGATGCCTGTATGAAGGTAGCCGATATCTAAATCTGCATCTACAATGGTTTCGCCTTCCAAAGCCAGGATAACCCGCAAAACACCGTGCGTGCTGGGGTGTTGAGGCCCCATGTTGAGGATGATTTTGCCTTCTTCCTCATATTTTTTCATCTTTTCGGCCCCATAAAGCGTGTTCAGTTCACTGCCTCGCTCTACGTAGCCGAAAAAGTCCATCCCTTCGAATCGGCTGTTCAAAAATTCGATTTGGGAAGTGATATCTCCAGTGTTTACTGTGAACTGGACCTCTTCACTACCGATTGGATGATCTTTGCGAAGCGGATGGCCTATCCAGTTGGCAGGCATGAGTATCCGGCGAAGGTCAGGATGGCCTGAAAACCGTATGCCGAACATATCGAACACTTCGCGCTCCATCCAGTCTGCGTTTTTCCAGACAGATGTCACCGTGTCCACTTCCTGATCTATGCCGACAGGAACCTTGATCCACAGCCTTCTGCCTTCAGGGATGGAATACATCCTGTAAACCAGTTCGAAACGAGATTCAGCCGTATAATAGTCTACTGCAGTTATATCTGACAGGAAGTTGTAGTTTAAGCCTGAGTCGTTGCGGAGCGCCTGACAGAGATGAAGAATAGCCTCTTTCTCTGCCCGAAGATGAATTTCCTTGCCTTCCAGCGTTTGTGCCTTTTGGGCAATGTCTTGTATTGTCTGCGGTATCAGGTCTTTTGTAACCAGCGTATTGGCCATTATCTTCGTCCTGGAGCTTCACCACTCCTGATTTTTTCCTGGAGCAGCATTATTCCTTCTATTAACATGTCCGGGTTAGGCGGACACCCGGGAATGTATACATCTACCGGTAGGATTTTGTCCACGCCGTTCAACACAGCATAGTTGCTGAAAACTCCTGATGTAGAAGCACATGCCCCCATTGCTATGACCCACTTTGGCTCAGGCATCTGTTCGTAAAGCCGCTTGCAGACTGGAACCATCTTCATACACAGCCTGCCTGAGACGATCATAACATCCGCCTGACGGGGTGATGCCCTGAAAAGCTCTGCGCCAAACCGTGCAAGGTCAAATCGTGATGCAGCAGTTGCCATCATCTCAATAGCGCAGCAGGCAAGCCCCATCATTAGCGGCCACATCGATGACCGTTCAGCCCATCTTACAAGATCGTCCAATTTAGCAAGTACTATACCACCCTGTTGGGTTCGCAATTTCTACCTCCATAGGGAGTTTTTATCGCAAAAGCGCGAGAGTAAAGGAAACGCGAAAGGAGAAAAAGATTGTCGTATCTTTGCTCCTAAAGTAATTAATCATGTTCCGTCATTGCATAAAGGTCAAGAAGTTGGTCTAATTCATCTTCTGAAAGCAGTTCCCGTTCCAGAACAATTTCCCGGATTGTCCGCCCTGTAGCGTGCGACTCTTTTGCTATTTCCGCTGCTGTAAGATACCCAATATGGGGAGAAATCACTGTAACAAGAGCCTCGCTGCTTTCCGCATAGCGTCTGGCAATATCTCGGTTGGCTGTGATGCCATCTACGCATTTTCCTGCAAAGACTCGCGAACTGTTTGCCAGTATCCCAATTGACTGTAGTAGGTTATGCGCTACTACAGGAAGCATCACGTTTAGCTCGAGTTGTCCTGCCTGGGCAGCCATTGCAATGGCTGTATCATTACCAACCACTTGAAAGCCGACCATATCCACCATTTCTGCTATCGATGGGTTTACTTTTCCCGGCATTATAGACGATCCAGGCTGCACTGCTGGCAGATTGATCTCCGCAAACCCTGTTTTTGGCCCTGATGACAACAGCCGCAGGTCGTTTGCTATCCTGATAAGTTCAAGTGCATAGAGACGTAGCGCCGATGATACCAGAGAAAAGTCTGCAGCACTTTGGGTGATCTCCACCAGGTTCTCGGCAGGTCTGAGATCAAGCCCTGTGAGTTCCGATAGCTTGCGAACAACAACCTGCTGATAACCTCGCGGAGTGTTGATGCCCGTGCCTACAGCAGTGGCTCCCATGTTCACTCGCTTTAATGATACAGCCGCTTGCTTTATTATTTCCAGTGCCCGGTTTATGGCAGCAGCATATCCTCCGAATTTTTGGCCTAACCTGATCGGCACTGCATCCTGCATGTGAGTCCTTCCAGCAGTGACTATGTCACCAAACTCAGCAGCTTTACCTGAAAATGATACCTGCAGTTTGCTGATAGCCGGATACAGTTCCTTATCCAGCATCCAAAGAGAAGCAACCCGAAGGGCTGTGGGGAAAACATCATTAGTCGATTGAGACATATTGACGTGATCATTTGGGTGAATCTTGCTGTAGCTGCCTTTAGGTTCACCGATAAGCTCCAAAGCCCGGTTGGCAATTACCTCGTTTGCGTTCATATTGAACGAAGTGCCGGCTCCGGCCTGAAAGACATCGACGGGAAAGTAGTTGTCGAACCTGCCTTCCATTACCTCACAGGCTGCCTGAACTATAAGTTGGCCGGTTTTCTGATCCAGCGCACCAAGCTCGATATTTGCCGATGCAGCAGCAGCTTTCACAGCGCCTATTGCTCTTGGCATGAATACGGTATATTTAAGTCCGCTTATTGGGAAGTTCTCAATGGCTCGTTCTGTGTGAATGCCCCAATAGACGTCCTCGGGCACTGTTCGTTCACCCAAAGCGTCACGTTCTACACGCATAAATTTCCTCATGGATTGTGCCAGAGATGCCTGACCGGAGACAGACTGGCATTATGTAATCAAAGCTGTTTATACCCCGAAATCTGCCAGCCAAACCCTTCAGGTTGTTTTGAAGACGATAAATAGGTCTTTTGAGTGTTGATTCTGAGTGTCTGTATCGTTTAGCGCTATTTGTGCAGGGGTACATCAATTGTGTTAGAGGCCGCTCGACTGCAAAGGCGTGAAAATCGGCCCAAGTTGGTGCGACCCGAACTCGATGCAAGGAGGGTGAAACCAAGTGAGATACAAATTAGGAGTTATCGTCGGTCTGGTTATCGGTTTGGCCGCTGTTTCTTTTGGAGCTTCACCAGTAGCAGCGAATGATGTTCCTGCTACAGGTTCTGTTACCAGTACTGAGTTAGTTGTGACGGGCATTGTGACCGGACGTGATGGAAATATCGTCACTATGGCCGCAGATGATGGGAAGACTTACAAGGTGGATGCAAGAGATGCTTCAGTTATGCTGGACCGGCTTCCGGGAACGTGTATGAGCCTGAGAGTTGGCGACATGATGAGGGTTTATGGGACTCTATCTGAGCCTAACCAGATAAAAGCATCAAGAGTCCATATTTTCCTTTCTGAGACAGAAGCTGCAGCAACCGGAATGCCTGTTACAGGCGCCGGACCTACAGTTGTTGAAGAACTGGATGATGTAGAGTTGCCGTCTGTTGGACAAGGTCTTGGTAGTTGGCGAAGCCGTGGACTTGTTACGAATGTCAGATATTCGGACCGGACTATGCTTGTCATCACATCCAAGGGGATGTTTACAATAGATATGAGCGCTGCAACATTGGTTGATGGCAACAGGACTGTGACACTTGCCAAAGTATCTCAGGGAGATGCTGTAAGAATCTGGGGAGAACTGACCGGTCTTAATAAGATTAGAGCGGATAGGGTGGATATCATCAGACATCGGTCTCAGCAGGAAGCTGCTGTTCCTATGGTAGCTGCATCTATCAGGGGCAGAGTTGTGAGTGTAGATTATCCATCGTTTACATTCAAAATCGTCGCGGACACGGGTGAATATAGTATACTCGTTGATGAAGGCACGCGCATCCAGTTCCAAAGGGAACGAAAGGCATTCCAAGATGTGAGGATAGGCCAGGTTGTAAAAGTAACGGGCTTTGGCGGAATCACAAGCGGAATAGCAGCCAGTGAGGTGCTTATTGTAGGCACTCCAAGATAGTGAGTTGGATATATAAGGAATATATGCAGGATTGGGGTCGGTAGATAAAAACCACCGGCCCTTTAATCTTGTACGCATAAAAACCTCTGATCGTGAAGGAAGATTGTGCCTGGCTGATTAACTCCTTTTCTGGTGAAAATATGAAACGAATAGCTGTTATGACAAGTGGGGGAGATTCCCCTGGGATGAATGCCTGCATCAGAGCTGTAGTCCGCTACGGCATGGCTGCAGGAGTGGATGTTCTTGGTATCCGTAGAGGTTTTGCAGGACTGATAAATAACGATGTTATTGAGATGGACAGCAGGGCAGTCGGCGGAATCATCAGGTTTGGCGGCACCGTGCTAATGAGCGCCAGAGCGCTTGAGTTCAAGACTGAAGCAGGCCAGCAGCGGGCGCTTGAGACACTCAACGCCTGGGGTGTGGAAGGCATGGTCGTTATTGGGGGAGATGGCTCGCTCAATGGAGCACTGGCGCTGCACGAACACGGCGTACCAGTGATAGGTGTTCCTGCATCGATTGATAACGATATCGGTTGCACAGAAATGTCGATAGGTGTCGATACAGCCCTTAATACTATCCTCGATGCCGTAGATAAAATCAAAGATACTGCAAGCGCTCATCAAAGAGCGTTTGTTATCGAGGTTATGGGCCGAAGTCATGGGTATTTGGCGCTTATGGCAGGTGTCGCAGGCGGCGCTGAGTTGATAGTTCTACCAACCAGTAAAATAGACCAATCAGTTATAAGTAAAGATGTTCGAGCTGCATTCCTGAGAGGCAAGCCCCATTTTATTATTATAGTTGCTGAAGGTGCGAAGACTGAAAATGGTGAAACTGTCACTCCGATAATCTCGCGTATCATCGAAGAAGCCGGACATGAGCCTCGTATAACGGTGTTAGGCCATGTTCAACGCGGCGGTTCACCGACTGCATTCGACCGGCTGCTTGGAACCAGGTTTGGCGCGGCAGCAGTTGATAGACTTCTGGCAGGAGAATCTGGGAAGATGACTTGCTTGCAATCCGACCGGATTATTACTGTAGATCTAAAGGAAGCGCTGGGAACAACACCGCAACTGCGATCAGATATTCTACGGTTAGCCGAACCATTGGCAATGTAGGTATATTGAAAGCCAGGGATAGTGTTCATTTTGCCCGGTTGGTGCGGGTAATATCACAATTCCCTGGTCTTTTCTGCCAGTATAATCCAGTCTAAAGCCCCAGGTGTATATGGGGTGAAATCGTAATCTCCGTACTCTCTAGTGATCTTGAAGCCGGATTGGTTAAGAAGCGAACTGACCTCATTTTTATCGAATAACCTCAACAGCACATTGAAGGTGAATTCCTCAACAGGCTGCCCCGGCCGTTCTATGTGCATCATCTGAGTGATTGAAAATAGCCTGGTATCAGCATCATAACTTGATTCTGAGTCTTTCCAGATTACTATGTCATCCTGGGCAGGCGGACGGAATGGGTAAAACCGTTGTCTGGGTGTTGTCTTCGACTCTGTTCTGAATGGAAATAGTTCCAGTGCCAGCCCTCCGCCATTTCTGATGCATCTGTTAACAGACTTTAATGCTGCCAGTTGGTCTTTTAGGTCAAGAAAGTGGTGGAAGTCGCCTGTGCCGAAGCATGCGAAGTCGAAGCTGGCTTGACCGAGTGAAAGCGCCGTTACATCGGCTTGTATGAAAGAAAGTGACGGCAGGTTTTTAGCCCTTCTTTGGCCCGATTCGACCATTTCCGCGCAAATATCAACTGCCGTCACCAGTAAACCGCTCTTAGCTAGTCCCTCAGCTACTTCACCCGTTGCAGCCATAAGAGCGAGTATGTTTCTGCCATACTTTCTGCTAAGCTGCGACCAGAACCGGATTTCTTCGGTCCTGTCTCCGAAAAAGCAATCCCAGAATTCAGCTCTGGTGTTATAAGACATTCTACGAAACTCGGTGTAAGAACGATTACTGTTCCTGTGCCATACGTTCTGCAGCTTCAGAAGAACCGACCCATGTGCCAAAGATATACATCGCAGTAATATCGGCCAGTTCAGCTATTTCAAAAGCCAGAGCTATGAAAGCTAGGATAAAAACAGGAAGCGCTACCAGGAGGCTGTTGATGAGAGATATTAACGTGCTCGTATTATGCTTAGGTGGAATCCTTCTTAACAAGGTATAAGACACCAGAAACACCGCTATGCCTACAACAGCAGTTACAACCGCTTCGGCAGGTGTTGTGCTGCCGTAATGGACATGCAAATAAGCGAAAACAACAGCCAGAATACAGCAGCCGATAATTGCCGGTGTTACCCACCATATCCGTTTTGAACTTGTTGCAGCCTGCGCTGTGCTTTTTGGTTGTGTGTCAGATCTCTGAGCCACAGTGACCTCCATATAAGGATGATAATATCGATTTCAATTATAAAGTATCGTGTATCCGAATAACAGCCCGGATAACTCCGTCAGATTTTGATTCTGCAAGCGTGAAAGCTTCTTCAGCATTTTCAAGCGGGAAAGTATGCGTTGCTAGTCCGGCGGCATCGATCTTTCCTGAGAGTACCACATCGATCCCCCGCTCGGTTGTAAGGTTGCTCCTACGGACAAAGATTGCCGACAACTGCTTTCTTCGGGCATTGCCTGCATCGAACGGATACTCATCTTCTCTAGGGATGCCGACAATGACCACTCTTCCCAGCACTCTGGCTAATTTTGCTGTTTCCCGGACTGCTTGAGCATCGCCAGCGCACTCGAATACTATATCAAACCCTCTGCCGCTGGTTAGTGCTTTGGCAGCAGTATGAACCTCTGACGGATCGCAAACACTCTCAGCGCCGAACCTGAGTGCAGCATCACGTCTGGCCGGAACAGGGTCAGCAACCAGAATCCTGCTTATACCCACAGCTTTCAAAGATTGCAGGACAGACAGCCCTATTGCTCCTGCTCCCAAGATAACACATGTCTCGCCGGGACTGACATCAGCCAAATCTACTGCATAAATACCTACAGCCAGCGGTTCGAGCATTGCTGCCTCATCCAGGCTGATGGAATTAGGAACAGACAGGAGGAGTTCCGCAGGCCACACTATATACTCCCGCAGACATCCATCAGTTGGCGGCGTGCCAAAGAACATTACCGTCGGGCAAACATTGAAATGCCCCGATTTGCAGAATTCGCACTGCATGCAGGGCTTCGAAGGTTCGATGGCTACCCTTTGCCCCGGTTGAACGTTTGTAACACCATCTCCTACAGCTTCTACAATGCCTGATGCTTCATGCCCAAGAACCAACGGGTCAGACAGATGTGTAGAACCGATATGACCGTCTCTCCACCAATGAATATCAGACGCGCAGATACCAACCGAACCTACTTTGATCAGAGCTTCCTTATAGCCAGGGGCAGGAATTGGTTCATCATGCATTCTGAAATCTTTTGGAGCATGAAGCCTGAGGACCTTCATTAACAGCCTCCCTGGCCGTACTTGTTGATATACCTGTTATGCCCTCTTTCCACTTCTTCTTGTGGTATAGGTATAGGATTGCCTCTTAACATTGCCAAATGAACTGTTTTAGCTACATCCTCCAACATAACCGCAGCTTTGAGCGCGGATTCAGGGTTAGGGCCGATTGTAAATACGCCATGGTTTTGCAGCAGTATTGCAGGACACTGTCCTATGTGTTCCACAACCGCTTTACCTATCTGTTCTTCGCCTATCTGGCAGTAAGGAGCGCAGGGGATTGGCCCGCCGAACTCATCTGCGATGGCTGTAAGTACTGCTGGGATAGGTTTGCCAAGCGCGGCAAAGCTGGTAGCGTAATTGGAATGAGTGTGGACTATTCCTCCCACATCCTCTCGATGACGGTAGATGTAAAGATGAGTAAGAGTGTCTACTGAGGGCTTTCGCGTGCCATCGACAACATTGCCTTCAAGGTCTACAACTACCATATCTTCAGGTTTAAGGAGTTCAAAAGAAAGTCCGCTGGGTTTGATAACAACAAGTCCAGTTTGTTTATCTCGCCCGGACACATTACCGCTGGTCATAGTAACCAGGCCGTTTTTTGGTAATTCCTTATTTAATTGGCAGATAAGAGATTTGAGTTCTTCAAGCATAGATTTTTATATACCAGTTAATATACGCTAGTGATGCCTTCTTAGTGTAAGCCATTACCGGCCTGAACTGCAAGGGATTGTAACTTCGGCATTACTCAGCAGATTTTTGGATGGCAGAAAGGTGCAGGACAGAGCTGCTTGTTGGATAAGAGCATCTATAAAAAGTCATTTGCCATCTGTGGAATCTGTTGATTCTTTCAGTATTACGTTCGCAGCAGGCGGCAAAAGCAGTGGAAAATCGGTGGAAAAGGCTGTGGAAAGTCTGTTGAAAACAGGTGGATAAATATGGTAGGGAACCGATGTTCGTTTGCTTGCTCGCATGTGACGGCAGTGGTATAATTGATTGTTTTAGAGAACACTAGACAGCGATTTCTGGAGGATTTCTTCAACCTTAGCAGTTTTTTGTTCGTAATCCAATTGAAGCGGGAGTAATTGGATGGTGCCGAAGGTGGGATTCGAACCCACACGAGGTCACCCTCAATGGTTTTTGAGACCACCGCGTATACCATTCCGCCACTTCGGCTTACATTTAAGTATATTGATTTTGATAGCCCAAGTCAAGCAAAGGAGCTAATTAAAGATGAGCGACTACGAACCTGGTTTACCTCAAGACAAACCTAACGAGCCGCAGGAGCTTCAAGACCAGCAGCTGAAGCAATCACATGCACCGGATACACCTGAGCAACCTGCACAGTCAGCTGATTCAGGAAATAATGATGTTCAATCGGAATCATCGTATACACCACCTCCGCCAGGACCATCGGCCTATGGAGGTGGACAGGCTTACCAAGGTCATCCACCTTATTATGCACCACCGCCATCTCGGAACAGATGGTGGTTACCTGTACTCGGCGTCGGTTGCGGTTGTCTTTTGCTGCTGAGTATGGTGATTCTGCCTATAGTGTTAATTGGTGCAATTGCTGCTGCGGTTTCAGAGTCCGGTGGCACTCCAGGGCCAAAAGTGGCGCTTATCCATGTTGATGGAGTCATCACGAGCGGTTCATCAGGCGGCGGAATCTTCAGCGATGGAATGTCCGGCGCTGAGACCATCGTTGAGCAGTTGGAGAAGGCTCGGAAAGATAATACCGTAAAGGCTGTAGTCCTCAGAATAGACAGCCCCGGTGGGACTCCTGCAGGGTCTGAAGAAATCTATAACGAGATAAATAAAGTCAAACTAAGCAAGCCAGTCTATGCATCTATGGGTGATGTGGCAGCTTCAGGCGGATACTACATAGCCTCTGCCTGCAACCGGATATATGCCAACCAGTCCACTGCAACAGGCAGCATCGGGGTAATTATGGAGACTCCCAATCTCTCCGGTCTTTTTGAGAAGATTGGCGTTGATTTGGAAGTCGTGAAAAGTGGTAGACATAAGGACATCGGTAACCCTGCCAGGCCGATGACTCCAGAAGAAAGACAGCTTATCCAGGAGATGGTAGATGATACCTATGACCAGTTCGTAACTGCCGTAAGCAAAGGCCGAAATATGCCCAAGACAAAGGTAGTGCAATTGGCAACAGGCAGGATATTTACCGGTAGACAGGCAAAAGAAGTAGGTCTGATTGATGAGTTCGGTGGGCTTCGAGATACAATACTTGCTGCTGCAAGAGCTGGTGGTATAAAAGGCGAGCCTCAGGTTGCCAAATACAGCAAAGGTGGGCCTCTTGCTCAACTGCTTATGGAAAGCCGTTCATCCAAAACACTGTCACCTGCTGATTATGACCGGCTGGCTGACCTGATAATCAGACGGCTTGCAACAAGAGAAGCTAATCTGGAAGGTCTAAGATAAGTAAAATGAACGACCACGGCAATAGCCGTAGACATAAACTAATAGCCATAGACGGAAACAGCCTGCTGTATCGAGCTTTTTTTGCAATGAAGCATCTATCGACGATTAGCGGGCAGCCGACTAATGCCGTCTATGGTTTTACTACAATGCTCCTCAGACTCGTGCAGGAGGAAAAACCTGACTCGATAGTGGTTGCGTTCGATGCTCCTGCTAAAACGTTCCGGCACAATGAGTTCGTGGACTACAAAGCTCACCGCAAGCCTGCACCGGATGAGCTTCGGTCACAGGCTCCCATTGCCAGGCAGGTTGTGGAAGCATTCAATATTCCTATGATTGAAGTCCCAGGTTATGAGGCTGACGATGTAGTAGGAACAATCGCTAAAATGGCCTGCGAGCGGGATTATGACACGCTTATCGTGACTGGGGACCTGGATGCGCTTCAACTCGTCAACGACTGCGTGAAGGTTATGACCACTGTCAAAGGTGTGAGCGATACTGTCATATATGACGCCCAGGCAGTGGAAGATCGTTTTGGCATCAGACCGGAGAATATGGCGGACTTCAAAGCGCTCAAAGGTGATCCGTCAGATAACATCCCAGGAGTCTCCGGGGTAGGGGATAAAAAGGCTGCAAGTCTGGTAAGGCAGTTCGGGAATATCGAAACACTGATAGAAAATATCGATGAAGTCTCAGACCTTAAACTAAAGGCTGTTCTGGCTGATTCAAAGGACCAGTTGGTGCTCTCCAAACGGCTTGCGAGTATTGTGACTGATGTGCCTATCAATTATTCGCTCGAAGATATGAAGCTGAAAGAACCTGATTATGATCGTCTGAGGAATTTGTTCAGAGAGTTGGAGTTCCGAACGCTTCTCAAGCGGCTTCCTGAGCCGGAAAACGAGGAAGAACGGGAAGAAGACAGGCCAAGAGCAGTTCTAGGTGTGTGTTCGACTGTTGAGACTCGTGAAGAGTTCCGCGAGCTTATGGACAGATTGAAATCAGCCGGAAAGTTTGCGCTCAGGACTCACACAACGAGCGGCAAACCTACTGAAAGCGATTTGCTTGGCGTTTCGTTCTCGCTTGGCCCGGGTGAGACTGCTTATGTCAGGGTCTCTAATGTAGAGAACTTATCTGGAGGTGCTACAGGCAGCCTTTTTGATGCGGAAGATAGCTTGTTCTCAGTTAATGTATCTGAATTCAAAGAGCTTTTTGAGGACGCTAATATCCTTAAGTACGGTCACGATTTGAAGCTGGATTATGAAGCACTCAAGCTGCGTGGAGTCAAACTTTGCGGCTTGAACTTTGACACCATGGTCGGCGCCTACGTGCTGAACTCTGCCAGAAGCGGTTACAGCATATCGGATGTGGCATGGGAACAGCTTGGATTGGAGCTTCCGCAGATCGACAAAAAGGCCAAGGATCAGGATTCTCAGCCATCGCCTCAATTTATCACATGTGCAGAAGCAGAAGCCGTGTGGAGGCTGGTTCCGGTGCTTAGTGAAAAGCTGAAACAGGATGGACTGCTTGAGCTTATGAACCGGGTAGAGATGCCGCTTATCCCGGTGCTTGCGGATATCGAACTGACTGGCGTTTCCATAGATACCGGATACTTTGGTGCGCTGTCTCACAGGCTGAATGATAGGATTCGTGAGCTGGAGCAGGAGATTTATCAACTGGCTGGACATGAATTCAACATTGGTTCACCAAAACAGCTTCAGACAGTGCTTTTTGAAGAACGTCAACTGCCTGTAGGCAAGAAGACAAAGACTGGCTATTCGACGGATGCGGGAACGCTTGAAGCGCTTGCACCTGCATATCCGATAGTTGCTAAAATCCTCGAATGGAGAGAGCTTTCTAAGCTCAAATCCACCTACGCAGACGCGCTGCCGAAGCTGGTTAATAAGAAAACTGGCAGGATACATACATCGCTCAATCAGACGGTCACAACAACAGGCAGGTTGTCTTCAAGCGAACCGAATCTGCAGAATATCCCGATTAGAACTGAGATTGGCAGAGAAATTCGCAAGGGGTTTGTATCCGGCAACAGCAATCTGCTGGTTTCGGCGGATTACTCGCAGATAGAACTCAGGATACTGGCACATGTAACGGACGATTTTGAGCTTGTTCGGGCGTTTGAGGCCAATGAAGACATCCACACTCACACGGCTTCGACTCTTTTCGGAACACCCGAAAGTGAAGTCAACTCGGATATGCGCAGGATTGCTAAAACCGTCAATTTCGCGGTGATTTATGGTATGAGCGACTTTGGTCTGGCCAGGGAGCTTGGGATTACGACCAGAGAAGCGCATTTGTTCATCGAACGCTACTTCAAGAAGTTCCCCGGTGTAAGAACATACACAGAGGAAACGTTGGAGTTTGCAAGAGAGAACGGATACGTAGTAACGCCTCTTGGCCGAAGACGGTATATACCGGAGATTAGGAGCGGGAACCGTCAGTACAGGCTTTTTGCGGAACGCGCGGCTGTCAATATGCCCATACAGGGAGCGGCTGCCGATATGATGAAACTTGCAATGGTGTCCGTTAAGAAAGCGCTCGATGAGTCAGATTTAAAGGCCAGGATGGTGCTGCAGGTTCATGATGAGCTAGTGTTCGAAGTCCCGCCTGATGAAGTCAAAGAACTGGCAGTTCTTGTGAAAGAACGTATGGAAAATGCATATCCGTTGGCAGTTCCTGTCCTGGTAGAAGTAAAAGTTGGAAAGAACTGGGCTGAAATGGAGCCAGTCTCTTGACGTAGTGATTGGTTGGGTCTATTATATGCTAGGTATGTAGTAAATTTTTGTACTGCGTGCCCGTTTGTACGCCAACAGGCAAATGCGGCTTGCCTGTCAGGTATCCCAGCGCTGGCCAGATATGTTGGCCTTGATGCTGATTTTCCTCTGCCGTTTTGGTCGAATGTAGTTTTTGGCAGAGATTGATTGTATAGTCAGGAGCGCCGCAGCAAGCTTCTGAACGACAAGTAAACAGGGGCCCGGACAATAGACACACATTCCGGTTGCCCCTGAAGTGAGGTGTGTTTACAGATGCCGGACGATATTAACGGTAACGGGCAAGAGATGGAATCCACGGCCAATCAGGCTGAATGGTCGGGGACACCGTTCCAGGGCTGGAAAGATCCTGAGAACGAAGAGAGCGGAGAACAGGGAGGAGAGCAGCAGGTAAAGACTGAGACAGAGGCGGAGGCAGCTCCGGTCGAACAACAGCCAGCGCCTGCACAGGAGGGCACAGGTCATCCTGTAGACTATTCCCGGACATTCCGTTCGCTCGAAGAAGGGGACGTTGTCCACGGAGTAGTCGTACATATCGACAGAGAGGGAGTGCTGGTAGACGTTGGCACGAAGTCCGAGGGCATTATTCGTCCGAATGAACTTAGCAGACAGTCGAACCTATCCCCCGAAGAGGTCGTGTCGGTCGGTGACAAGATTGATGTTTACGTCATTCAGTCTGAAGATCAGGAAGGCGGCCTTATACTGTCGAAGAAGCGTGCAGACTTCGAACGCGCCTGGGAACGCGTCGAAGAAGCACATGAATCCGGCAAGGTGCTTACGGCCATGGTCACAGACCGGGTCAAAGGCGGCCTGGTCGTCGATCTGGGGATTCGAGGGTTCGTGCCGGCATCTCACGTTGGCAGCGGAAAGCTGAAGAATCTCGATAAATTTGTTGGTCAGTCTATTCCTCTTAGAGTAATCGAAGTTGACCGAGAGCGCAGGAAAGTAGTTCTCTCCAACAGGATGGCTGTCGAGGATGAGCGTGACCGCCAGAGAGAAGATACGCTCAAAACACTTGCAGAAGGTCAGGTTCGCACCGGTATAGTCCGCAGAATCACTGACTACGGCGCATTTATCGACCTTGGAGGCATAGACGGTCTTCTGCACATCAGCGAGATGTCCTGGACAAGGATCAAGCATCCATCTGAGGCAGTAAAAGTCGGCGATAAGATCCAGGTAATGGTCCTCAAGCTCAACCTTGACCAGGGGAAGGTTTCTCTTGGTCTCAGGCAGATACTTCCTGATCCGTGGGCTGAAGTGGAAGAGAAATACCATGTTGGCGACGTTATCAAGGGTAATGTTTCCAGACTGGTTCCGTTTGGTGCGTTTGTCCAGTTGGATGGCGGTATCGAGGGAATTATCCCGAATTCGGAACTTGCAGTTCGCCGTGTAAGCAAACCGGAAGACGTAGTTTCTGTCGGACAAGAGGTTGAGGTCAAGGTCATTGATCTAAGGCCTGATGAGCGGCGCATGACACTTTCGCTCAGACAACTCCAGCAGCAGAAAGAGCGGGAGCGAGACCGCGCAGAGGTAGCCAGCTATTCCTATGGCCGGGAAGAACCGAAGACTACTATCGGAGATCTGGTTGGAGATATGATCCGTGAAGCCAGGTTCGAGCGGCGCGAACGCAAGCGCAAGGAGAAGCAGGCTGAGGAGCGTGCTGAAGAGCAGGCAGAGGACTTCGAGGAAGTCGCAAATATCGAAGAGCCGATGTTCAGTCCCGAGCAGCCTGAAGCCCAGCAGGAAACTCCAGAGCAGGTTCAGGAAGAGACTCCTGAAGCTGAAACTGAAGCAGCAGCCGAAGTGCCTGCAGAGGTAGTTGAAGCTGTTGAGACTACAAGTGAGGTTAGTGAGCAGGTAGAAGCCGAAGAGACTCCAGAACCTGCAGCCACTGAGCCTGTTGTAGAAGCAGAAGTTGAGGAAACAGCAACAGCCGAGGCCGAAGAACCGGCAGCTTCCAGTGAGGAAGAAGCTAAGCAGGAGTAATTGACCTTACACTGCTGATTGACTATAATAAACCGCCCAGGTGAACTTCATTTGGGCGGTTTTTGCTTGTACGGAAAATCTCTAAGGTTGTAGCAGGCGTGCATGTAACTGTCCAAGTTTATGTAGTCTTCCTTGCCAGCTTGCTAAGTTTGCATTAGTTGCTAACTGATACAATCTAGGTGGTGAATATCATAAATCAGTTCTTGCAGCGCTCTCAAGCAATTATATTTTGCCAATAACTTCTACTTCTCTTGTCGGATGAGCTTATTTGATGTAATCTGGACTTGGTGCGATGAGTATTGTGCTGGGAATTACAGGTGGAATTGCTACAGGGAAGAGCACGGTAGCTGAGATGTTCCGGGAACTGGGCGCTGAGGTTTTATCCGCTGATGAAATAGCCCGGGATGTGCTTGCACCAGGAACACCGGCAGCAAATGAGGCGGTACGCAGGTTCGGAAATGGCATACTTGCGCCCGATGGCAGTATAAACCGCCGTGCTTTGGGTGAAATCGTGTTCAAAGACCCACAGGCACGTGTTGCACTCAATGATATCACTCATCCACGCATCATAGAGATATTGGAAGACCGTGTAAATCGCTTTCGCGAGAAGGCGAAAGAAGATGATGTGCTCGTAGTAGAGATTCCACTTCTGGTTGAATGCAATTTAAGCAGACTGGTGGATAAAGTCATAGTAGTAGCGGCGGAACAAGATACGCAAATTCATCGTCTGACAACAAGAGGACTTTCTGCTGAGGAGGCGCGTAACCGGATATCGGCACAAATGCCAATCCGGCAGAAAATACCTTTAGCTGATTGGGTGATTTGGACTGAAAACAGTCTTGAAGAAACCCTGCAGCAGGTAATGCGGGTGTGGGAACAGGTGGGGAAATCCCGCAATCGAACAGAGTGAGCGGTTCCACCACTGGTAGGTGTTGAGATTGGATCGCCACAAAAATCGACTATCTGCCAATTTCTGCATTATTCGGAGCCTGTTCAGGTATCTGGACAAGGTAAACGAAGCGCCTGTTGCTAATTTTGCTTGCGTAACAGTTCAGTCTCCAAAGTTTTTGTAGATTTTTTGGAATAAGGGGAGGTACGTCTGAGCTGACTGTCTAAGTAGACAGTATGAGTGGTTTGGATGACCTGACAAAAGAAGAGTTAAAGGCGCTTGTGCTGAATCTTC
>JAKPFN010000103.1 GCA_029551395.1 Armatimonadota bacterium
CTCTTCCCGATGTTTAAATTGTCCAAACTTACACAGGCCAGCTGCTAAAAATAATGGATCAAAACCTTTTAGCGGTATCCGAAACCCACACAGCGGGATTCATCATTTATAGAATCATACATTTTAGATCACAGATTCCAGTAGAAAACATAGCAGACAAACAGGTAGTCTTATTATAAGGGAATCCTTTCTCCAAAACTGATTTTCATTGGCATGTAACTGACGAAGATGAGTGCCAGGATGATACTGGAGGGGGAATTGGTTAAATTTAGATGCGGGCTGTTATACATGTGATAAAACCAGAGCAGCCAACTCCGGATAGAACCAGTAAGGGTGATACAACTATATCAGAGAGCAAAAATTAAATGTTAATTATCAGAGGATATTCATTCTTGTATGCAGTAAGCTATAACTGAGGCCTGAAGTTAAGCTTAGATAAACCTGCAACCGGTGAAGCGATACCGGTCTGCAAGTCGAGATGTAAACATCAGCCGCTTTAATGCTTCACTACAATAAGAAGCAGTGCTATTTCATAGCAAAACAGTTCATCGAGCGCAATGTAACTAGCTCTGTAGGAGGATTAATTTGTCAGCAACGTATGTAACAACCATAGAAGGTGCCAATCCCGGTTGGCGCTACGGTTCAGGTTTAGCTGTCTACACTGAAAGGTTTATCGATGGCAGGCTGCTTAGCTCGTCTTATGTAGATAATGGCATACCTGTCTTCGAAATCCATGAAAATACAGACCTTCCTTCTTTCGATCTGGTGATAGATGGCGAGTCGCTTTACTATAACTGGGAAGTCGAAGGGTTCGAAACCTCATCAAAAGAAGGCAAACAGGAAGGTATCCTTACCTTAAAGCACAGTCTAAAGCCGGTAACACTGAAGATAATAACAACTTGCTGCGGGTATGGGTTCTTCAAGCGCAAAATCCAGATTACCAACACCTCAAAAGATCAAAGCCTTGGCCTGACCTCCATAATCCCGCTTCAGGGCATGCTTTGGCGAGTGGAAGACAGCGTAAAAGAAATTCTCCGGGATAACACGGTCATCCCTTATTCTGTAGGTCATCTGAAGGATTTCCACTGGGGACAGGAAGGCAATTTCGGATGGCAGGACGTTCCGCTCAACACGGAAGTAAGCTACAGCTCGACTCTAGGCAAGAGCGGACACAGCAATCCGTTCTTTATCCTCAAAAATAACATCTACGGTGGCTATTTCGTTTGCCATCTTGCCTGGTCAGCCAACTGGAAGACCTCTTTCTTCACCGATTATACCAAACGGACCAGAATGAGGTTCTCAGTTGCGCCGGTTACGCCAGCTCCAATGAGAATCATTGCTCCGGGAGAGACAATCTCGGCTCCTGAGGTGCATTTCGGCTTGTCACATGATAGCTTCGACACGGCCATCCAGAATCTGCACTCGCACCTTCGAGAATCAGTCCTGAAGAAGGTTGGTGACGGTCTCCAGCCGGTCATCTATAACCACTGGGGTTATCTGGAACACGAAATATCAGAAGAAGCGCTTAAAGCTGAAATCGATATAGCTGCAGAGGTCGGTGCAGAACTGTTTGTGGTAGACGCCGGATGGTATGGCGACAAAGATACCGACTGGTGGAATTATACAGGAGATTGGCAGGCTGGCGACCGCCTTCCCAATGACCTGTTCCCGGTGTTCGACTACGCTCATTCCAAAGGTTTGAAGTGCGGACTCTGGGTAGAGCTTGAGAGTGCTGCGTGTAAATCCAGGCTCGCTCAGGAGCATCCTGACTGGCTCTTAAGCAGGTATGGAAACAAGGATGAGCGGCATTTGGATCTTTCAAAGCCTGAAGTAGTCCAACATATCGAGTCAGAGGCCATCCGAATCATCGAACGGTACAAGCTGGATATGTTCCGCCTGGATTACAACTCGAATCAATATGAAGGTGGGTTCAACCTTGTAGATGGACGTATGGAGAACACGCTGTGGAGGCAGATGGAGGCTGTTTACTCATTGTGGGAGCGCATATCCAGGCGTTTTCCAAATCTACAGCTTGAAACCTGTGCAGCAGGCGGCGGTCGAACAGACATAGGCATTGTCAGCAGGTTCACAACTACCTGGGTGACCGACTGGAACAGATTGCCGCGCGGAATCCGCATTTTGAATGGAATGTCTATGGTGTTGCCGCCGGAATATGTGAGCCGGTTGACAGGCATTGCTATGGGAAATGACCGGGGAAATCTGGACACTCAGATGCACTCAATTATCCTCGCACATCCTGCGGTTTCCGGGCTTACTCCTAAGCTTGCAGAAGCAAATCCTGAGATGCTTGAGTGTGTCAAGCGTTACATCGACATCTACAAGAACTTCATCAGGCCGTTCCATCGGGAATCGATAGTCTACCATCACACTCTGGAGATTCCTGGTATTGACGGAACAGGCTGGTGCGCGCTCGAATATGTATCTAAAGACCGGCAAAAAGCAGTGGCAGCAGTTTTCAGGCTGATGGATGCGGAAGAAGATGTCTACAGGTTCAAATTCCGTGGCCTCAATCCTGGTCTTAATTATCAAATCACCTTCGAACCAGGAGGGTGGGGCGCTTCATACAGCGGCGCTGACCTGTTTAGAGAAGGTATAGAGGTAAGATTGGACAATCCGTTGACATCGCTGATGATGCTGGTCAAGGCAAAATGAACTGCTGACAGGTTAGTATAGCTGCTTCGGGGGCTTTTCTCCGAAGCAGCTCCAACTTGTACAATTATCGCTCACACAGCGCGATGATAAAGTGCATCGCCTTTCTCCACGCTCGAATTCTTGGGTGCTGCAGTGAATTTCTTCAACCTAACTATCCTTCTATAGCCTTTCGTGCCTTTCATCCAATTTCGTGCCATTCGCGTTTCAAATACAGATGAAAAACACCCACAAATCCGCACAAACACCCGTTCGCATAAATATCCCTGAAATATACCCACTTTTTCTGTACTTTTCGATTGAGTTGTTGTCTTATAATTATGAACAATGAATTCTAAAACATCTCGAAACAAAGGCTAAAACCAGGAAATTAAAAAATGTCAGAACAAACTCAAACAACCATTTTTAAGCTTTAAATCGTGAGTTCGTTCCATAAAACAGCTAAGAAAACCTTGTATACAGTAGTAAACAAAGGGCAACGGTAGCTGATATTACCGAAGGTACAATATATATCAACAAGAGCCAGAAAGAGAACAAACTCAATAAAAGGAAATCCAATAACAAAGTAACAATGTCCGACAAAAGGCACCAACCAATATCCATCCACCATCTGTGGAATCGGAAAATCTGCGGAA
>JAKPFN010000104.1 GCA_029551395.1 Armatimonadota bacterium
TTATTAATGGATCTTCCGGAGAGCTTCAAATACAAGGAATAATCCGAGTAACAGGAGATATCCATATTTATGGTAAGAAAAAGCCTTTGATATACCAGGGAAACGGAACACTATATGCTACAGATGATATTCATGTCCACAGTGATGTGATGCCTAATACAAGTTTTCCATTGGTTGACAGTTTAGGCTTGATTGCTGCTAAGATTATGTGGATTGCCTGCGGTTCAGGTGATTCTCAGCTTACTATGGCACTGGCTATGTATGCGCAATATAAAATTACAATCAACAAGCAGTGTGAGATAGGTGGAACCTGCGTATCAAGCTACTTTGCTATGAACAATGTTCCTCATATCTATCAAGTCCCTGAGTTGGTGAATAATATGCCGCCAGGAATGCCTGGTGGAGAACCGATAAATATAGTTACCATATCTGTTAAGAGTTGGCAGGATGTCGGCGGTTCAGGAAGTTAACCGATTATTGATTATGAAGGGGGTTCCGGTAGACCGGGCCCCTTCATAATGTACAGAGGATTGCCGGGTATCTTTGCGTAAGAATATATAAGGTAATACTGAAAATTGACAGGGAGGCAACCTGATACGCATATTACATTTCTTGGAACCGGCACATCACATGGCGTACCGATGATTGGCTGTAAATGTGCTGTATGCAGATCATCCGATCCCCATAACAAACGTTCTAGAACATCTGCACTTGTTTCCTATTCCGGCAGGAATATACTCATAGACATTTCTCCTGAATTCCGCCTCCAATGCATCGAGAACAATGTGCAGCGGGTAGATGCAGTGCTGTTTACCCATGCCCATGCAGACCACATCTTCGGGCTTGATGACCTGCGCAGGTTCAATGAGATGCAGGGCATGTCTATCCCATGCTATGGTTCACCTGATACTCTTGCAGTAATAAGAAAGGCATTCGAATACATCTTCATACAAACTCAAGAGGGTGGGGGAAAGCCGAAGATAGAACTCCTGCCGGTGGATGGCCCTTTTACAGCGGCAGGTATTTCGATAACACCAATACCTGTTTTTCACGGACAGCTTCCAATCCTTGGCTACAGAATCGGCAATCTTGCCTATGTTACTGATTGCAGCGAGATTCCTCATGATTCTATGGAACTGCTTCGCGGACTTGATGTGCTGGTGTTGGGTGTCTTGAGAAAAAAAGCCCACGAAACTCATTTTACGCTCGATCAAGGAGTATCAGTTGCTCTTGAACTCTCAGCAAAACTGACTTACTTTGTCCACATGTCGCATAGCCTTGATCATGATGCAACTAATCAAGAACTGCCATCAAGTATACAGCTTGCCTACGATGGTCTGGTTGTTGAGATATAAACCTGAATCAATATTGACAGAATTCGGAATTGCATATCGCTCAATTGAGGGCAATATTGGTAACTACATATCGTCATTTTAATTATTGTTGCGTTGTAACCGGCCAGGCAGTATGGTAAAATCCTTATGTGTCTTGTTGTTATTGGTGCTGCACCTGCTTCAGGAGGATTGAGAAGAGAATGAGGGTAGATAGGTATATACTCTGGCTCAAACTCGTCTTCGTCATCGTTTGGCTGGCCTTTTCCTCATTGACATGGGCGCAGGCACTGTCTGCTGCCAACTCTTCGCACATCTCTGATCCGGGAAACGACACAATCAACGATGTTTTTATTGGAAAAGGCACTAAAGGCCCATATATCCTGACTTGGAAAAACGTTGAACCTCAAAGCGAATCAGTCATTCTTTCCACTACCAAGCTTATCAGAGGACAAGATTATACTATAGATTATGCATCCGGCACCGTTGTATTTACCGAACCTGTACCGGACCGTGCGGTAGCTCGTGTTAATTATAGACGTATACCGGGGAAGTCTGCTCAGAACGCGGGTGGACTGGATATGCCGCTGAGTATGCGGCTTTTAGATAGTGGCCGTGGTAATCTGGATGTCATGGGCGTATACACCGGTGGCGATGCCAAAGGCAAAGGCGCTGGCTTGAGTATTATCGGTCTCTCCAGCCAGATGAAAATCAGCCAGGACTCCAGTCTATCCTCGACATTTTATGTCAGTGATGTAGATAATGGCTCGGGCGGAAAGAAAGCAGATTTTTCAGACCGGTCAGCAATGAAACTTGCTACATCCACAGCGCTTGGTAAACTATCGCTCAATGCTTCATTTGCGAGAGCTGGGGAGCAGTTTACTTCGGCCAAGCAGCACGGATTCCAACAGGCAAAAGAGTTGATAGACCTCTCTGGGACTTTCGGGAAGTCGACAGATGTAGTCCATGCATCGTTCAGCTACAAACAGCAGGAAGAACTTGGCGGCGCTAACAAGGGCGCAACCCAGACTTCTTCCGAGCAAAAAATTGTCTGGAATCCTGAAAGCTCGTCAAAGTTTACCATATCGAGAGTCGAGAATGAAAAAACAGGCCCAAACGGAGCGCAGACTGGAAATGCTGTTGAGACTTTGCAGGTAGATAAAAGCTTTGGTCAGAAAACAACTGCAAGTGCAGTAATCCAGCGGAAAGAAACAACTTCTGGTGGAGTTTCGGATGAATTGACAAACATGGGGCTTAACGTTCAGTCGGGCGCAATCGATAATGTTCATGTAAAAGGCAGCTTTACCCGCAGGAGTTCTGATCAACTTGGTTCTGAAATAGGCATAGACCTGGGAATGAATGCGGCAGTTAAGCGAATGAGTTTTGATGCTGCTTTTACCAGTACAGACTCGGACAAAAACGGCGAGCAGGTCAAAAGGACTGTTGGCTTATCTGCTAACCCTCTCGATTGGATGCAAGTGAAGAGCCGGGTTGTTTGGAAGGAATCTGAACAGGCAGGAGAGGAAACTGGAATAGATGTAGGGCTTAAACTCTCTCCAAACAAGAGGTTAGCCATCGACGCCAGCCATGCTTCTACTGATTCCGAAAAGACCGGGCAGCAGTCCAAAACAGCGTTTAAAGTTGCGATGAACCCGTTTGATCGGCTCGATATAGCCGCGAATGTTTCTTTGTTTGACAATGCGAGTGGTCAGCAGTCGACGACAGATGTAAAATTTGCCGCAAGGCCGTTAGACGCTTTGAGAGTCGAAGGGGCTTACGCAGAAAAGCAGTTTTCGCAGGGCACGAATGAAGAGCAGCGAAGTGTCCGCATAGAAGCACAACCCGCAGATTTTATAAAAGTATCTGCAGGTATTGGTGAAAGGGAAATCGGCAATCAAGTTCAATCTAACAGAGAAGCAAGTATTGAAGTTAAAGCAGGAGAATGGATCAATCTGGCATCGTCCATCCGTGAGTATAAAGATGGTCAGAGTGATAGCATGATCACTCAATACCAAGGCGCTCTGAAGCCAAGTAAGTATCTTGAGGTTCAGGGAGCTTATAAGAACCGTGTATACTCAGCTACCGATGATCTCAAGACCAAATCTCTACAGGTGGCAATGGGTTCAGTTGATTCACTCAGAATTACCGGTCGATACTCTCTGAATCCTGAAGACAAGAAGGGCAACGTGCAGCGTCTAAGCAGCACAGGATTAGGAGTAGAATTGAAACTTGGAATCCTGGGGCTGTGGGGAGAATTCTTAGAGAATGACCAATATCTGGCAGGTATAATGAACCAGGAAACAGAAGTTGGAATGAGTCTGGCGCTGTTTGGACACGGTAAGCTCTCTACAGGCTTCAAACTGTCTGAGGCTATCTCTCAGATGCATCAGTCTACTATGACATATTCACTTGGTTACACACATGTAATCGGATCAAAATTCTCACTGTCGATTAGCGGCGAATTGACGCGTGCCGAAAATGAATCACTTATCAATGACGAGGAATATAAGGCAGAAGCAAAGCTTGGCGTAAAATTCTAAGCAAAATCGAACTTCCACTACCCGAACAAAGGAGGATTACGATATGCCTCAAACTGAAATTCAACCGGTATCTGAAGGCTGCAGGCACTTGCGTGGTCGCTACAAGCTCTTACCATCTCACAGATCGCCATTTCCTGAGCGCAGACTAATCAGATACGAATGCGAACTCGGCCATGAGATTACCAGTGACGAAGATTTTGAGCAGTGTGTCGGGTCAAAAGTCGAGTGCTGGAGAAATCAGACCAAAGCAACTAAAGACTAACTTCAGCTTTAAATACGTTAAATGTAAGAAATGCCCAGGTGGAGCCTCCCTGGGCATTTCTTGTTGATCTTCTCTACTTTCCTTTTTGCGGTTGGTTACACGGGGATTGATGAGCTATCAGATACAGGAGCTATTGCCTCTGCACTGATCAGCCCTATATGAGCATCGTCTTGTATAACTCTGTTATTGATTCTTTGCAATTCTTGGACTTGATAACCGCAGCCAATGACGCAATCGGTTACTCTTGTTCCTTTTCCAATCAATGCACGGCTTCCCACAATACTTCTGGCTACGGTAGCAGCCTCATCAACCAGGCTGTTCTCTCCAACTACTGCAAACGGCTTCAACGCTGCATTCTTTCTAACTTCAGCCCCAGTTCCCAGGAACAATGGCCCTGCCAGCTCGGCAGTATGATGGATCTCAGCTTCTTCGCCAATCCATACACCTGGTTCAACTTCCGTACCTGTGATGTCGAGTTGAGCCTTGCCAGTCAGAGCATCAAAGTGTGCGTTTCTATATTGGATGACATTCCCTACATCACACCAGAAACCTGGCAGGAGGCATCCATAAATCGGTTCCAGGTTACGGAGCATCCTTGGGAACAGGTCACGGGCAAAATCGTATGCAGTAAAGTAAGGAATACTGCTGAGTGCTTCCGGTTCAAGAATATAGATTCCTGAATTGATTATATTGGAAAATATCTCGGTATACTTTGGTTTTTCTAAGAATCGGCTGATCCTGCCATCCGACTCCTGTTGCACTATGCCATAATCAGCAGGATCTTCTACCTGATGAAGAAGCATAGTGGCAATAGCAGACTTACGTTTATGATAATCCACTGCCATTGTGAGGTCGAAATCAGTAATAGCATCGCCGGAGACAACGAGGAATCTACCATCTATGTATGGCTGGATCATCTTTACAGCACCTGCTGTGCCTCTGGGTTCGTCTTCAAGTGAGTATCGAATATTAACGCCCCATTTCGATCCATCACCAAAGTGCTCTGCGATCTCATGTGCTTGAGATGAAAGCGCAACTATGATTTCTCTTATCCCATGCCTGCACAGCAGTTCAATAGTGTGCTCCATGACGGGTTTACTGAATAAAGGAAGCAACGGCTTAGGCGTGCTCATGGTGAGCGGATGAAGCCTGGTGCCACGGCCACCTGCCAATATCACAGCTTGCAATTGGATGCGCCTCCTTACTTAGGCCGCTACAAGACTCCTGGCGATCCGGTCAGCTACCAGCAAAAGACACTGGTAATATTGCCGGTTGCGGCTGTATGTAATTATTGGCGGGATACCTGTGAATCTTTACAGTGCTTCTACATGTTGGGATAGCATCGATCTTTCTGTTATAATTCGGCTGGAAGGCTCATCTTGACTCGCCACAAGAACGGAGATCCGATATGAAAATTTTGCTCCTTAACCCACCTATAGACTACAAAATGGACGAGGCTTATCGTACAGAAGGCCTTGGTCTAGGCTACATTGCATCTGTGCTGCGCCGTGATGGTCATGAAGTCGAAGTATTGGATGCTCATCTTCGCTGCCTGAACCTCAAACAGACCATCGATGAAGTGTTGGCTCGTCAGTTTGATTGTCTGGGAATTACGGCATCGAATGCTCATAAGAATATGCTGTTGGGAATAGTCCGGGCTGTTCGAAAAAAGCGTAAAGACACATTGATTGCTGCCGGAGGTTACCTTCCGACACTGTGCGCTGAGCAGTTGTTGGCCGCTTGCCCGCAAATCGACTTCATCATAAGAGGAGAAGGAGAGATTGCAGCCCCGGAGGTATTTGGCCGGATTGCTCGAAACGAAGAATGGCGCGATGCTCCCGCTGTAGGTTTCATGAAAGGTGGAAAAGTAGTCCTCAACGATTGTCCGCCTCTGGTAACTGACCTTGATACCTTGCCTTTCCCTGCCCGAGATGCCCTCAAGCAAGCTGCCTTTCCTCCTGAGAGCGCTGCCATTATGAGCGGCAGAGGATGCTATAACAGGTGCTCATTTTGCTGCATTCATGCGTTTTATGCTCTTTCTTCTGGAAAGAAAGCTCCAAGGTATCGAAAACCCGAGTGCGTGGTCGATGAAATGGAATCCGTTATTGCCGAAACGGGTGTCAAGACATTCAGGTTCGTGGATGATGACTTCATAGGCCCTGGAGAAAAGTCCAAAGAGAGGGTAATCAAGCTCGCAGACGAGATAAAATCAAGAAAACTTGGGATTAACTTCAGGATCGAATGCAGGGCGGATGAGGTCGATGCAGATCTCCTCAAGATGTTGAAAGAAATCGGGCTTACCGACGTCTTTCTTGGCATTGAATCAGGCGTACAGCGGCAACTCGACACTTACAACAAGCGCATAACTGTCGAGCAGAATAAAAAAGCTGTTGAAATAGTCAGAAGCAGCGGTGTCAGGCTAAGACCTGGGTTTATAATGCTTGATCCATATACTACAATCGCTGAAATTCAGGAGAACCTCCAATTCATCAAGGAAATGGATTTCCTGGACGAAGTAAAGCATGCACCAGCGCCATTTGTGACCAGGCTGGAACTGCACAGAGGCGTTCAGCTTGTTGAGCAGTTAAAAAACGACGGTCTTCTCCGGGAAAAAGGGATTGATGTAGATTATGCGTTCAAAGACCCGCTGGTAAGTTTGGTAGTAAAGAATACTATGATCTCAAGCGCCATCTCTGATATGCTTCGTAGGGCAAAGAAGCTGCTTATCAGAAAATCTTGAAAATTATTACTTCGCTACGCTTGAAAAGTACTGCGGTTCTGCTTGATGTTTTCTCGGAATTATGGTACCCTTTGCCATCGTCATAAGAAATGAGACGAGGTATGCAACTGTTTCAAGATCAGATAAATATCCTGGATGCAAATGCACCGTTGGCCGCACGTATGAGGCCAAAGACGCTCGATGAGTTTCTTGGCCAGGAGCATATACTCAAACCAGGAAGCCTTTTACGAAGAGCC
Source organism: Armatimonadota bacterium (assembly GCA_029551395.1). Classification (GTDB taxonomy): domain Bacteria; phylum Armatimonadota; class UBA5829; order UBA5829; family DTLH01; genus JAKPFN01. The sequence goes on from JAKPFN010000104.1 coordinate 7,110, forward strand.
ATCGAGCGAGACGAGCTTACATCGGTTATTTTCTGGGGGCCGCCGGGATGCGGTAAAAGCACGCTTGCCGGGATAATCGCCAATACTACCAAAGCAGCGTTTGAGAACTTCAGCGCAGTAATATCCGGCATTGCAGATGTCCGAAAAGCGATTGACCGGGCAAATGAAAGAAAAAAAGCCTACGGTCAGAAGACTATACTTTTCGTGGATGAGATCCATCGTTTCAACAAAGCTCAACAGGACGCTTTCCTTCCGCATGTTGAAAATGGGACAATCATTCTAATCGGTGCAACTACAGAAAACCCATATTTCGAGGTAAATACGCCTCTTATTTCCCGTTCACGTATATTCAAGTTTGAATCTCTTGGTGATGAGCACATACGTGAGGTAATCCAGAGAGCGCTTCGAGATAAGGAAAAAGGTTTTGGTGATCTGCAAATAGAAATCGAGCCTGATGCGGTGGAGCATATCATCTCCATATCAGGTGGAGATGCCAGAAACGCGCTTAACGCACTTGAGCTTGCAGTAATGACCACACCGCCTGATTCCACAGGTGTCAGACGAATAAATTTGCAAATTGCTGAAGAAGCAGTTCAGCAAAGAGTGTTAAACTACGACAAGAATGGGGATAACCACTACGATACGATCTCTGCATTTATAAAGTCGATGCGGGGATCAGACCCGGATGCGGCTCTTTATTGGCTGGCTAGGATGCTACACGCTGGGGAGGACCCCAAATTTATTGCGAGGAGAATTGTGATCCAGGCTGCTGAGGACGTTGGTAACGCTGATCCTATGGCACTCGTCGTCGCCACATCAGCAGCTCAGGCTGTACAGTTCGTTGGTATGCCTGAAGCCCAAATACCCCTTGCGCAGGCGGCTGTTTACCTCGCATGTGCGCCAAAAAGCAACGCAAGTTACATCGGTATCAAAAGAGCGATGAAGGATGTTGTCGAAGAACGTCCTGCACCGGTACCGATCCATCTGCGTGATGCCAGCTATCCTGGTGCAAAACAGCTTGGTCATGGAAAAGGATATAAGTATCCCCATGATTTTCCTGGTGGGCATGTAAAACAGGAATACGTTCCTGAGCAGGCAATAAACGGGCCATATTATGAACCTACAGACAGAGGTCATGAGGCTAAGTTCAAAAAGAGGCTGGAGGCTATTCGTAAAGGAGAAGAGAAAGTAGAGGAAACTCAGTGAGCGATTGTAGTTCTTAGCTGCTCCTGATAGATATATAGCGTTGATTGATCGTTCTAATAAGACTATAGTTGCGTGCGCGATGAGCGGTGGTGTAGACAGCTCGGTTGCAGCCGCAATTCTTGTTGAAAAGGGATATGAGGTCATTGGAGTCACGATGTGCCTGCTGAGGGGCACGGAGGAAGAACGGTTTGCCGGTTCCTGCTGCACTCCTGAGGCAGTTGAAGATGCAAGGCGCGTCGCTGCAAAGCTGGGTATACGGCACGTAGTGATTCCAATGCAAGATGTCTTTCAGCAATTTGTAATTGATGACTTTATAAATGAATACAGGCGGGGACATACCCCTAACCCTTGTGTGCAGTGTAACAGGTTCATCAAATTTGATGCTTTGCTCAACTGGGCAAGGTCGGTTGGCGCAGAAATAATAGCAACCGGACATTATGCTCGGATAAACTATGATGAAGAGCGGGGCAGGTGGCTTCTCCTTCGAGGTAAAGATCGGTCAAAAGACCAGTCGTATGCTCTCTTTAGGCTGACTCAGGATCAACTTGAGCATACGCTGTTCCCTGTTGGAGAGATAACCAAAGAGGAAACTCGGGAAAAAGCAGGGGAACTTGGCTTGATTGTCGCGCAGAAACGGGATAGTCAGGAAATCTGTTTTGTTCCGAATAAAGATTATCCAGCTTATCTTAGACTTATTGCTCCTGACTTGGTTAATCCTGGGCCGATAGTGGACACAAGCGGAAAAGTGCTTGGTCAGCACGAAGGAATATCATTTTATACGGTTGGGCAGCGGAAGCGGTTGGGTATTGCGGTAGGGGAACCAAGATACGTTATAAGAGTCGATCCTGATACCAACACCGTTATAGTTGGAAGTGAGGAGGAGCTTTATTCCAGCAGGCTTTTTGCTAAAGATATGAATCTGATTGCTTACAAAAAGCTGCCTGCTACCCTTGTCGTTACTGCGAAGATAAGATATAATGCGAAAGATTCGGCGGCGGTCGTTCGCGCGATGTTCAAGAATACCGCTGAGGTTGTTTTCGATGAGCCTCAAAGGGCTATTACTCCTGGACAGGCAGTAGTATTCTACCAGGATGAAATAGTCGTCGGAGGCGGCACTATTGCAGATGCTCGTGAAGCAGAATCGATAATGAATGAGGCAACCAGGGCGGAAAATATCGAGTAATTGAGCTTTCGGTGATTGCCGGAACCTTCAGTTACTCTGATAAGCCTGAGGAGGCAAGGGCGAGTGCTAAATGGGCTGCTTGTTACTGCGATTATACTGATTTCGCTGGTGTTGGCGGCGACTGTAGTTGTTGGTGTAATCGTCGTTAGAAGATTAAGTAAGACTGTAGAAGCTGCTGAAGCGGCTTTAGAAGACATCCGGCGGGAACTTCCGCCTACTCTGCGTGCTGCGCAGGATGCACTCAAGGGAATTGAAAGCCTTGCGGCGCGAACTGAAGAGGAAATGACGCGAGTCGACCAGGTCTTGCGCTCCGCTGACAGGCTTATATCTGGAGTTGCAGTTGCAGATGCAGCTATGAAGGCGGTTAGAGACTCGCGTACTACCGTGGTCAGCCTGTTGGCTGGTCTAAAAGAAGGTCTGAAGGTGTTGAGATCACCGGCAGGCACGATTAAGGAGGATTAGAGATGGCTGAAAATGAGGAGAAAAGTGTAGTTGTCAATTTCCTGGCGGGAGTAGGTATCGGCGCGATTATTGGTGCTGGTATTGCGCTCTTGTTCGCTCCGAAATCTGGAGTGGAGACCCGCGAAGACTTGAAGAAGGTTGCACAAGACCTATCCAAGTCTGCTGATGAATTGAAAAAACGCAGTGGTGAGTATTTAGAGACTGCAAAGTCCAAGGTGCAGCAGGCTTATGGCACTGCCCAGGAAACTATACAGAAAAGGCGTGCTGGCGAGGAATCTGGCGATACCACTACATAATTGTTCCAACAACCTGAAATCAAGGAACGATTTTGCTGACATATACGTAGTTTTTGGGGTATTGACATACTAAGGGACTCTCTATCGTAATTTGGCCCACTTCATCGAAGATTGAGGTGAAATTGGAGTGAACTTCGGCATAGATACTTATAATCTGGAAAATGGAGTACCAGTTATCAAGCTGGAAGGCGAGGTTGATGTCTATACAGCACCGCAACTCAAACAGCAGATGATTTCTCTGTTAGAGTCTGGTACTAAGCAGATAGTAATTGACCTGACCAAGGTCGAATACTTCGACAGCACTGCACTTGGCGTGTTGATCGGAGGGCTCAAGAGAATGCGGGAGCGCGATGGAAATCTGTCGCTGATATGTCCTAATCCGAGGATCAGACGGGTGTTTGAAATTACCGGTCTGGATAAAGTCTTCGATATTTACAACAGTGTGGACGATGCGAGAACCGGTATAGAGCTGGTTTCTTAGTTCACAACCTAATGAGGTATAAATAGATATGAGCATGCTGTCTTCAGCAGCGCTGTATATAGTGGCTGGCTGCAGTGGGAAGGGAGTGTGATTGGGTGGAAGCTCACGGTGAGCCTGCTGTTGTCGAGCTCAAGTTCCCTTGTAAGCCTGAGTTTGTAGGTGTTGCAAGGTTAGCTATTCTCGGCGTGGCAAGCAGGATGAAATTCTCATACGACCAGGTTGAGGATGTCCGGCTTGCTGTCGGTGAGGCCTGCACGACTTCAGTCGAGTGGGGAGCAAAAAATAAACGGGATGAAACTGATATCACGGTCAGGAGTACAATATCAGACACTAAACTGACTATTGATATTTTCGATCAAGCCGGCGACCGGCATGAATCACAAAAAGATGAAGCGGACCAGGAACCTGAAAGTCTTGGAGCGCTTCTGATTACGTTATTGGTCGATGAGGTAACAGTAACTCCAATTGACGGTGGAACGCACGTCAAGATGGTTAAGTATGCAGGGTAGTATTATGGCAACGCGAAGAAAGGGTGGCGTCGCGGAATGGACTGACGAAGAGACTGAGCAGTTGTTTCGTCAGTATACCATGACGCGGGACCCGGCGATTCGCGACCAGCTTGTCATGATGCACCAGAACCTGGTGCGGTTCCTGGCAGGTAAGTTTGCGAACAGGGGTGAGGCTCTTGAAGACCTCGTCCAGGTCGGTGTCATTGGGTTGATTAACGCAATAGACAGGTTCGATCCGGACAGAGGCACAAAGTTCTCTACGTATGCAACCCCAACAATTGTCGGTGAGATTCGGCGTCATTTCCGCGACAAAGCGCGGAGTCTGAAAGTACCCCGCCGCCTTCAGGAGCTTAATTTAGCTGCCAACAAAGCGGCGGAGCGATTGAGTCAGCAGTTAGGACGTCCGCCTACCATTCAAGACATAGCACAGGAAGTCGGGGCAACAGAAGAAGAAACCCTCGAGGCTATCGAACTAGGAAATGCTTATGATACTGTCTCGTTGGACAGTAAGCTGGCCCATGAAAATGAGTCAGCCCCGCTTACATTGGCTGAGTTTGTCGGTGGTATGGACGGCTCTCTTCAGAATATCGATACATACGGCGACTTGAAGCAAGCTATGGAATGTCTGGAACCGAGAGAAAAAGCGATTATCTACTATCGTTTCTTCAAAGACATGTCCCAGACAGAGGTAGCCAGGAGACTTAATATCTCACAGATGCACGTATCGAGACTTCAACAAAAAGCTCTTAAAAGGCTGAAGGAACTGCTGTCAGAGTAGGAAAAAAACCGAATAACTGGATAACAGGGCCGATCTTCTTATAAGATGACCGGCCCTTCTGCACTTTTCACTTTACACTTTATACTTTTCTCTTTACACTGTCTCTATGATTACAAATAGCTGGGTTCGGATTACTACCTGGGCCGCAGTCCTTGTAGCCGTCGCTGCGGCGCTGCATATTGTGCAACTCCTTTATGAGCCTGTGCTTAACCCTGTGTTGGAAGTCCTGGCCCCTGTATTCATTGCTCTGGCGCTCGCCTTGCTGCTTGATCCTGTAATAGACAAGCTGGAGACATTTGGCCTTAACAGAAGCATTGCTGTCTGTGCGGTTGCGGTGTTGTTTCTTGCTGTCATTATTGTCCTCGTGGCGTTTCTTATCCCATCTGTGGTCACGCAGGCAAAAGGTCTTGCAGATGACATGCCTGAGCATTATCAAAAGGCAGAACGGTATGTAAACAATTATATGGCCGACCATAAAGGTCTGCTGAAGCGGTTCAATCTACCTACTACGGTTGAAGGCGTATCAAGCAGGTATAAAGAGCAGATCCAATCTACAGGAACAAGCCTTTTAGCCTGGGTAGGGAACACACTCAGCGAACTGCTCTCAAGGGCAATATGGGTCATAATTATCCCTGTTCTAACGCTGCTTTTTTTAATCGATATCGATAGAATCAAGGCAAAAGCTCTCCTGCTTTTCCCGGAAAGACACAGGGAAAGGACAGCTTCACTTGCCAGCTCTGCCGGTAGTGTGTTTGGTGCATATATCCGAGGACTGGTCACTGTTGCAATTCTTTACGGAATAGCCTGTGGAATTGTCATCGCGGTGTTCAAGGTGCCTTACGCATTGATGCTTGGAGTGCTTGCCGGGATTCTGTCTCTGGTTCCTTATATCGGAGCTACCATAACCGTTGTTCTGGTAGCGCTCGTAGCCCTTGTAAGCCACAATAATCTCGGCTTTGCTTTGTTAGTCGCAATTGTGCTCGTCGGTCTGAATGCGGTATTCGACTATTTGGTCAGCCCAAGGACTGTTGGCAAGGCTGTCGGTATACATCCGGCCCTTGCGATTGTTGCTTTGCTGGTAGGTGGAGCGCTCTTCGATTTTGTTGGGATGATCTTGGCTGTTCCGGTCGCTGCAAGCGTCCAGATAATCGTGCTGGAGTTCTATCCGCCGTTGAAAGGACCTGTTCAGACCAGCCAGCCGGCAAAACGCTCGATTTTAGACCTGTTTAAGCGGAAAAGGAATCCCAAATAGCCCGTACAAATATAAGGCCGGACCAAAAAAGCCCGGCCTTTTGCAATTATCTATCAGTTAATCTTCGACTACTTTGATATGCAGTTCTTTAAGCTGCGATTGATCTACAGGAGAAGGCGCACCGGTCATCGGATCGACACCTGTCGAAGTTTTCGGGAACGCCATAACCTCTCTGATGCTCTCATCGTCCGTAAAGAGTGTGACTGTTCGATCAATACCCGAAGCAAAACCTCCGTGCGGCGGTGCGCCATACTCAAACGCCTCTAAAAGATGACCAAACCGGGCTTCAGCTTGCTCCTGGGTGTAGTTCATCAACTTGAAGACCTTGGACTGGATTTCCGGATTATGAATCCTGATACTTCCCGAGCCAAGCTCAAAACCGTTGCACACCAGGTCATAGCTCCAAGCTCTGACTCTTGCAGGATAGGTGTCCAGATACTGCGCATCTTCCTCATGAGGTGATGTAAACGGGTGATGCATCGCATCCCACCGCTTTTCATTCTCGTTCCATTCAACTAGAGGGAAATCAACCACCCAGCAAAAAGCCAGTTCATTCTTATCAACAAGCTCCAGCCGTTTGCCCAGATCAGCCCTCATCCTGCCCAAGGTATTGGCAACAATCTCAGGCTTATCTGCTACTATTGCAAGAAGATCGCCTTTGCCGGCTTGTGCACGTTCGACAATCGCTGCAATCTGTTCCTCAGTCAGGAACTTGGCGATAGAAGACTTAACACCTTCCTCTGTGACTGCCATTGTGACAAGTCCCTTTGCTCCAAAGCTCCTGGCAAATTCAGTCAATTCGTCTATTTGCTTTCGGCTGTAGTTGGCGCAGCCTGGGATTGTGATACCTTTGACCTTTCCACCGGATTCGGCAGTACCTTTGAATACCTGAAATTCGGTAGTTGCGGCGATGTCAGTCAGGTCATATAACTCCATCCCGAATCTGAGATCAGGCTTATCAGATCCGTAGCGTTCCATAACCTCCGCATAAGTCAACCTGGGGAACGGTTTCGGGAATTTCAACTTCTTATCAGACAGAGTTTCTACCATCGATGCATAGAGATCATCCATCAGCTCAAGAATATCCTCCTGCTTGATGAAACTCATCTCAAAGTCAAGCTGAGTGAACTCCGGCTGCCTGTCTGCCCTTGGGTCTTCATCCCGGAAACACCGCGCTATCTGGAAGTAACGTTCAAATCCTGCTACCATCAGAAGCTGCTTCATCTGCTGTGGAGACTGCGGGAGAGCATAAAAACTACCCGGATACAGTCTGGCAGGCACAAGATAGTCTCTGGCTCCTTCAGGAGTACTCTTGATGAGTATGGGTGTCTCGATCTCGACGAACCCATGAGCATCCATAAAGTCTCGAATCAGCTTGACGATCTTATGCCGAAGGATAATCCTGTGCTGCATACCAGGTCTGCGAAGGTCCAGATACCTGTATTTGAGCCTTAATACCTCATCTACATCGATCTGGTCTGAGATCGGGAATGGAGGCGGTTTTGCTGCGTTCAATACTGAGATATCAGTTATATCCACCTCTACTTCACCGGTCTTAAGGTTCGGGTTCTCGGTTCCTTCGGGCCTGTGCCTTACGCTTCCTGTGATCTCAAGCACATACTCGCTTCGCACATCTTTTGCCAACTCGAATGTTTCAGGCTTTTTGACAGGATCGACGACAGTCTGCACGACCCCTGTTCTGTCGCGAAGATCGATAAAAATCAACCCGCCATGATCTCGAATCCGCTGTACCCAGCCGTTGAGTATTACTTCCTTGCCTATATATTCGGAAGTTACCTCACCACACCATACTGTTCTCTTCTGCATAAATCCCCCTGATGGAGCTAATGAATATAATTTAACCGGGTAGGGGATATCCTTACCCGGCATAGTCATCCTTATGTTTTATTACTATTTAGAGCAAGTCTTTCACTGTGCTCAACACTTGTTTTATCGGAATCTGCCGCTGTTCTTTTGACAGCATATCTCTCAGAGTCACCACGCCCTGGCTTACCTCATCCTCGCCGATAATCAGCACGATTTTTGCATCGTATTTATCGGCCAGTTTCATCTGAGCTTTGAGGCTGCGGCCTGTATAGTCGGTCTCAGTTGCCACACCTGCCTCACGAAGCTCCGCAAGCAGCTTTACCGTAACTTCTTTTGCAGCAGTCCCTAGAGCTGCTACGAAGACCTGCGGCTTTGGAACCCCAGGAAGCTCGATGTCATGCCCCTCGAGCGTCAACAGAAGCCGTTCTAAACCGATACCGAACCCAAGCGCTGGAGTCGGCGGCCCGCCCATCTCTTCTATCATATTGTCGTAACGTCCGCCGCCGCATATCGTGTTCTGCGCCCCAAGATGAGGTGTCTGGAACTCAAAAACCGTCCGGGTATAGTAATCCAGCCCTCTAACCAGCCGTGGATCGACGGTATAGTTGATCCCAAGGCTGTCGAGATACTTCTGCAGCGTCTCAAAATGCTCTTTACACACTGCACACAGGAAATCCACCGGTCCTGGAGCGTTTGCAAGCAGTTCTCGGCAGGTCGGAACCTTGCAGTCCAGCATCCTTAGCGGGTTTTTGTCATACCGTTCTTTGCAGGTCGGGCAGAGTTCTTCCAGAATTGGTTCCGCATACTCTCTGAGTGCCTGACGATACGCAGGACGGTCTTCCGGACCTCCTAGCGAGTTCAACTTCAGTTCGATATCTGTCAGCCCAAGCGATTTGAACAACTGCCATGCAAGTGAGATGACTTCAGCATCAGCGAGTGGTTCAGCCGAGCCTATCATCTCGACACCGAACTGGTTGTGCTCTCTGTACCTGCCAGCCTGAGGCCGCTCGTAGCGGAATATCCGGCTCAGATAATACAACTTTGCCACCGGAAGGTTAGCGCCAAGGTTATGTTCCAGGTAAGCCCGCACCGTGCCTGGTGTTCCTTCGGGTCTTAGAGTAAGGCTCTGTCCGCCGCGGGATGTAAAAGTGTACATCTCCTTGTTCACGATGTCGGTAGACTCGCCAGTATGTTTGATGAAAAGCTCTGTCTCCTCAAAGGTAGGCGTACGTATCTCATTAAAACCGTACAGCCTGCACGTTTCTCTGATTTTTGACTCAATAAACTGCCAACGCGGGGTCGCTGATGGAAGAATATCCTGCGTGCCCCGCGGTGCGCTGAACCTGGACATACTCTATAATTCTCCTTTTGAACATGGTAACTAAATGCCAAACGACTGTCAAACAGACAAAGCCTTTAAGCGTGAAATCACCTATCACTCGTTACTTTTTACTATATCAAGTATTTATACCTGAAATTCTCCACAAAGAGTCTTACCGTAGGAATCAACGATGCAGCCCCTGATGGTTGAAGTGGGTAAATAGACTTACGGAGGTGAACGCACAAGCGTTCATGTTAAAGCGATTGCGAGAAAGGAGTAAGTGGCAGTGAGCAGGTTAGTAATTACTGCAACACTGGCAGCGGTTCTTCTTATTCCGGGGCTGGTGTTTGCTCAGGCTAACTTTGATCTGAGGTATGATCCTCAAACTTTAACTACAGTCTCAGGAACTGTGCTGACGACTATCAACTACAATCCTGGTAATCCTGCAGCAGGTCCCAGGGCTTTAGTAATCTCTTCAAATAATCAAATTTACACCGTTTTCCTTGGCCCAGGATGGTATGTCAATCAAATAGGATTTGCTCCATCTCCAGGAACGCGCATAACAGTGACCGGTTCACTTAGAAACATCTCAGGCCAGGCTTATATTGTAGCTAGAGGTATTAGAACTCCAGCGGGTACTTTCGGTTTCAGAAATACTGCTGGTGTGCCTCTGTGGTCTGGCAGCGGGGTGATTGTTCCACCGTCTGGCAGCGGTACAATGGTTGTACCTCCGCCTCCACCTATAGGCGCTGGCCCAACAATTGTACCAATTCCGACGGCTAGAGTTCCGTTCGACGCGAACAACATAGTTGAGGTAAGTGGGAAAATTCGGGAAACTTACACTATTCAAACTGCAGAAGACAACCTTCCAAGTGTTGTGGCAGTAATTGAAGATGAGAGAATCCTTCGTGGAGATCGAACATTCCATGTCTTGCTTGCCCCTATGTCGTTCCTGACACAAAACGGTATCAGCCTGCAAAGAGGCAATACGCTGTTTGTTCAAGGCTCCAGGGTCAACATCACTGGTCAGGATGTAATTGTGGCAACTAATGTTGAGGAAGGTGAGAACTTCATCAGCCTGCGCACTGAATCAGGTATCTCACTGTTTTCTCCGCTGACTCCACCGGTTGGCGCTGGCCCAGGTCGGCAGGTTCCACTGGTACCGTTTGATACAAATCGAATGGTAGAGGTGAGCGGCAAGATAAGAGAGACTACACTGATCCAGACTGCAGAGGATAATGTTCCGAGCGTAGTTGCTCTGATTGAAGATGAGAGAACTGCTCGTGATGATGACTTCTATCGGGTTCTGTTAGGCCCACAGTCGTTCCTGGAACAAAACGGCATCAGCATGCAGAGAGGCAACACGCTGTTTGTTCAGGGATCCAGGGTTAATATCGGCGGTATGGAATATATCGTCGCGACTAACGTTGAAGAGGGAGAGAACATCATCAGCCTGAGAACCAACACAGGCGTAGCGCTCTTCCCAGCATTTACTGCACCTCGTATCAATGTGCCATCTCCTCCGAGGCTGTAATTATCAGTGAGTAGATGACTAGTAATTAACAAGCCGCTGCCTGGAAAGCCCCTTATCTCCAGGCAGCGGTTTCCCCATTTAGCTCTAATTGTTGACAGATACTCAGCATTCCCAACCTTACATCGGACTGCTCATAAGCCTGTTTTGTCATATATCTTGCTGCTTTATGGAACCTTTTTAGTAAGCTGGCAGGTCAAATAAAATGAGAGAGGATGAGTTTGGTAAGCGATGTAATATACATCCTCTGGGCTGGAGGTGAATAGTCATGATGACTGCACCTGGTACCCGAAAAAGACGTTCTATGATTAAAACACTGCCTATGAAGTCTGATCCATTACTGCATGTTCGCTTTGACAGCAGTATTAAATCTTCATCTATTGCCAGAAGCAGGTTAAAGAGTTTCATAACAGAAAAGTGCGGCATTCCCCTGTCTGATGACGTACATGAGCTGTTGACGGCTGTGGGTGAAGCTGTCTCCAATGCCTGGAGACATGGCTGCGGCTGCGGGCAGGGCAATATCTTTATTGATGCAATTTATGAGCGAGAGTTGAAACTGATAACTGTCGAAATATCGGATCCCGGTTCCGGTTTTGATATAACAATGCCGTTCAGACCTGGACCGATTGAAGGAGTTTGCGCCTGCGGACGATTTCTGATGCAGGAATTCACTGATTCCGTAGCCTATGATAGGCGCGGTGACCATTTCGTGTGTATCCTAACCAAGACATTAGCAAGCTGATCAGATAATATACAGACGTTTTCATCTAACAAGAACCACTTGGAGTTATATGTCCAGGTGGTTTTTGTTATTAGTGTGAAATATAACCTCAATATCCAACTATCTTTACCTTACAATAGTCAATATAAGAGCGAGTTATTGGCAGTAGACACCTTCGCACAACCATAATTAGTACCCATGTGCTCATCAATAGACCTAATATTATATTAATTGTGACAATACAGGTTAGGATACTGCTGTAGCAGGAAATAGTTAGTTTCAGACATCAAAAAGGGTGTTGCAGATTCGTGATATGTAAAAGAGAGTGAAAGCACAGTCCATTATGGCTGCTGTATCGCAAGTGTGTAATTAACCTGTCGATTATCCAGAGGTAGTGCAAGCATGCTCATGCGAGATGTAATGCTCGTAGTAGTCCTGTCGATTGCTGTATTTACAGATGTAAGGACCGGAAAGATAAAAAACTGGCTTACATTTCCTGCTATTGTTTCAGGCCCGGTAGTTAATTGGATCGATGGTGGTATGCCTCAGGCTATGTCTAGTCTCGCAGGTCTTGCTGTGATGGTCTTGGTAGGAGCTGTACTTGCAATTCTAAAGATTACAGGTGGTGGAGATATTAAGCTGTTGGTAGCTGTAGGTTCACTGGTTGGTATGCCTTTGGTTGCAGAGTCTCTTGCTTTTTCAGCGTTTGCAGGCGGATTATTGGCAATTGCAGTGCTCATAAAACAGCGCAGAGCATTATCCACTACAAAGCAGGTAGCACAACAGGTTTGGATGAGAGTTGGACTCGGAATTGAAGGCGCAATGCAGTTCTCCGGTAGAACAAAAATCCCTTATTCGATTGCCATAGCTGCAGGCTCAATAGCTGCACTGTTCTGGAAGCTATAGTATTCCGTTCCTGCCCGGCTTGACCGGGTGCAAAAATAGCAGAAAGGAGGTGTTAGTATTGCTTAAAAGCATTAAGGCTGTCTTGAAGGATGAAGAAGGCGCAACGCTGGTCGAATATGCTCTCATGGTTGCCTTGATTGCCGCCGTCTGCGTTGCAATCGTCCAGTCTCTTGGAACAAAAGCGAACACTGCGTTCACAACTGTTGATACTGCTATGCCGTAACTTGTGAGGAGGTGGAGGTAGGGCTGGTCTGACTCGACCTCCACTTCTTTCAAACAACAAATTTTAGAGCAGGTGAGTTTGGAATGTGGATATATTTACGCAAACTCTTATTTGATGAATCTGGTGCAGCGCTGGTTGAGTATGCTCTTATGCTGGCGTTGATTTTCAGTGTCTGTGTGGGGATTGTCGGATTGCTGGGGATATCAAGCAGAGATGCAATAAACAGTTTGCAAGTAGTCTGGCCTTAGCAGAAACCAGAGTCAGACTGCAGCAATTATATCGTGTGAGATCTTACGATGAATGCGAAGCAAATATCAGATAAATCTATAATCTCGAACAAGCGGGGAGCAGCGTTGGTTGAGATGGCATTGATAGTATCGCTGCTTTTCGTGCTTTTATTCGGTCTGATTGATTTTGGACTTCTTCTCAAGGACTATCTGGCTCTCAGCCAGGTATCAAGAGAAGCTTCAAGAAGCGCAGCAGTTGGCAGTTCTATGGCTACTATCAACTCTCGGATATCTACATGGTGCAGCAGTGTAGGACTAGATTATTCGGACCTGGAGCCAACTATTGTCTTTACTGACCCAAATACAGGTGAAGTATACCCACTTGGCGACTCTGGAACACATAACGACGCACCAATGGGAGCGATGATAAGTGTAACCCTCGAATATCCGCATCAGATGATTGCAGGCGGATTGTTTGGGGTACCTGACAACTGGCAATTGCAGACAACAATGGTGACTCGTAGGGAATAAGTCTTGGAGGAGGCAGGGGCAATGTATCTCCAAAAACTTAGCAACAAAAAGGGTGCGTCTTTAGTTCTAGTGGCCATCAGTATTTTTACACTGGTGGCAATAGTTGCTCTAGTGATAGATATAGGCAGATTATATGTAGCCAAACAAAGGGCACAAAATGTAGCGGATGCATCTGCTATTGCAGGCGCATGGCTGCTTGATGGCACTGCTGCATGTACCAGTCCAGGCGCACAACCTGAGGCAACTGC
>JAKPFN010000117.1 GCA_029551395.1 Armatimonadota bacterium
ATCGCCTTGTCAGGCAGTGACCGGTCTGTTATGTATCTGTCGGCAAGCCTTACAGCCGCCACTACAGCATCATCTCGGATTTCTACACCGTGGTGTGACTCGTAACGGTCTCTCAGCCCCTTCAGGATTTCGATCGCCTCATCTATGGATGGCTCACGGACCTGAACCGGCTGGAACCTTCGCTCCAGAGCAGCGTCACGTTCGATGTACTTTCTGAACTCGTCCATCGTTGTAGCGCCGATGCACTGGAGCTCGCCTCTTGCAAGCGCCGGCTTCATGATGTTGGACGCATCGATTGCGCCTTCAGCAGCACCGGCTCCGACAAGAGTGTGAAGCTCGTCGATGAACAGGATAACCTCTCCGGAGGCCTTTCGGACCTCGTCCATCACCCGCTTCATCCGCTCTTCGAACTCACCACGATATTTAGTACCGGCCACCAACCCAGCAAGATCAAGGGCAACGATACGCTTATCCTTGAGCATCTCCGGCGTGTCACCGGCTACGATGCGCTGAGCGAGACCTTCAGCGATGGCTGTCTTACCAACGCCTGGTTCGCCAATCAAGGCAGGGTTGTTCTTGGTTCGCCTGGAAAGTATCTGGATGACGCGCTCGATCTCCGAATTTCGTCCGATACACGGATCCAGCTTATCCTGGCGTGCCAACTCAGTCAGGTCGCGGCCGAACTCGTCGAGTGTCGGCGTCCGCGATCTGGTGCGGCTGCCGGCGGAAGGCGCTATTGCCGAATCTCCATCCTGGAGACTTGCCACCTCCCGGCGTGTGCGCTCGAGGTCTACCCCGAGCTTGGCAAGCACTCTACCAGCCAGTCCTTCACCCTCTCGGATGAGTCCAAGGAGCAGGTGCTCAGTGCCTATATAGTTGTTATTTAGTTGTCTTGCCTCGTCATAGGCAAGGTCAATGACTCGTTTTGCGCGCGGCGTAAGCTGCATGTCCTGTCCGAGCCGACCATCGCCTCTTGATACCTGGCGCTCGATCTCAGACTTTATGCGGCTCAAGCTAACGCCCATGCGGTCGAGGATTCGTGCAGCTACGCTGTCATTCTCTCTGACCAGCCCGAGCAGCAAGTGCTCTGTAGAAACATAGTTTTCACCGAGCCTGCCGGCCTCTTCCTGGGCAAAGAACACCACACGTCTTGCTCGCTCTGTGAACCTCTGCCACATCTATCGTCTCCCTCCTTTGCTTAGGGGTTGCCGGAATTATTCAATCCCGGGTTCTTTCTATTTATATAACGGGGCAACTCTTCCTGTGCCCCACAGAATGTCTATCCTTTTCTTCTATTATACTAGACTTTTGCCTTTGTAAACTTGTTCTACGGCAAAAAAGAGCAAAGTGAAAATCAGAAGTCCAGATGTATTCCTTTCTTCTACGTCCTTTTCACCTTTTGCTTAAATGTCAGTTCCTCTAAGCCGCCTGCGGACAAGCACCGCGCGGCGTCTATCAGCTATTATAGACGTATATCTGCCAGGTTCCTCAACCCTTATCAGCCGCATTGCGACCATTAATTCATTCAGGTCTTTGGAACCACAACCTTTAACCATCCCTGCGGCTGCTGCAAACCTGATTGGGGAGAGCAGCTTCAGCGCCTCATTAGGAGATACTGTCTCCGCACTCCTGAGTTTAGCCAGATTCTGTCTCGCCGCCATCACCAGGTCCATTGGCCGCTCGGAAAGGATTTCCTCTCTTGCCCGGCGCTCTTCTCCAAGCAGATGATTGGACACGCCTTTCACCCGCTCTGCGAGTTCTCTTTCCGGAACGCCGAGAGTAACCTCGTTTGAGACCTGATACAGGTCTCCGAGTCCCTTTGAGCCTTCTCCAAAAAGTCCCCTTACGGAAACTCCAAGGTCTATGGCTGCCTGAAGGGTCCTCGCCAGCCGCCCGACCATCGCCAATCCAGCCAAATGCATCATAGCTGAGATGCGCAAGCCTGTTCCTACATTTGAAAGACTTGCAGTAAGGTACCCAAGCCGCTTGGAACAAGCAAACTTCAGGTCTACCGAAAGCACATCATCAATCTCGTCAACAAGCTGCCAGGCTGGAATCGGCTGCAGTCCGGGCAGTATAGCCTGGATTCTCAGATGATCTTCCTCATTAACCATTATGGCAATCCGGCCGCCTGGCTCAAGGAAAACCATACCACCACTTCGAGGTCTGACCTGCTGCGGGCTTGCAAGATGAGCATCCACAAGGAATGTCCGGTCTTCTTCCTCGATTTCTGCGACTTTTATCGCACATAAATCAGGATACCGGTTTCTCAGCCTGCCGCTCGCCTGCCTGGCCATTTCCGCTATATTTTCAAGGTCCTCCGCCGCTGCTCGTCCTGGGAACGGCATCCCGGACAGGTTTCTGGCTAATCTGGCCCTGGTTGACACCACTATATCAGCCTCAGGACCATCAGCCTTGGTCCATGCGGGCGGAACATCTCTCCACATTTTACTTACCCAGTCTGGAGGGTTAAGTTTGGTGACCTATTCCCCAACTTCGCCTCTTGATGCAGGAAACTTACCAACATGCGCTCCCCACTCCTGTATCGACTCTATTGCACCTGCTAAATCCGAGTAGAAGCGCTCATAGCAAATTTCACAGCCTACGGCAGCATCTGTCAGGACTTCAGCGAGAGTCAACCCGCAGCCGGGACATCCGCTTGTTGGGTCAATACCCGCAGCTTTCGCCCTGTCTACCGAAGCAGCCGCTACAAGCCTGGCAAGTCTTCCTGAGCTGCTGTAGAACAGCCTTTCGAACGTCGGCGCACAATCCAAGCACACAAACGTTCGGTCCAGAAAACGGCCCGACCGCCAGCAACTGAAGCTGACGGTCGCCTTTTTGGCCTGACAAATCTGACAGATTGGCTCTTCCATAAGGCAGTGATGAGTGATGAGTCACAAGTAACGATACCACCCGTTACTTTTTTCTCTCCACTGTCCTAGACTGGGACGCCCTCCCTCTTTGTATAGGCTCGGAACGCATTTATCAGTTTTCCGGTTATAGCGCCTGGCTTGCCGTTGCCGATAATTCTTTCATCAACTTTTACAACAGGGATAACCTCAGCAGCAGTGCCGGTAAGGAAGCATTCATCCGCGCTGTAAACATCGTAAAGTGTCATGGTTTTTTCTGACACATCATAACCGCCTTCTCTAGCCAGTTCGATTACGGTCTGGCGGGTGATTCCTTCAAGAATCCCTGCATAAGGTGGCGGAGTATAAATCTTGCCATTCTTAACAATAAAAATGTTATCTCCTGTACACTCTGCAATGTAGCCTTCAACGTTAAGCATCAGTCCTTCTCCGGCATTTTCCCGGTTAGCTTCCATTTTTGCCATTATGTTGCAGATGTACTTACCTGTGAGCTTAATTCTCGGTTCGATAGACTGCGATGGTGGGACTCTTGTTGAACATGTCACCACGTGGAGGCCATTCTTATACATCTCCTCCGGATAAAGCGAAAGCTTGCTCGTGCTGATTGCGATGGTTGGCTTTTTGCAGACTCTTGGATCGAGTCCAAGCCCGATGCCTCTTGAGATTGTGACTCTGATATAGCCGTCAACAACCTCATTTGTCCGCACTACATTGAGTACGCAATCAATAAATTCTTCCTGAGTCATTGGTATTTCGATACCAATTGCTTTGGCACCAAGAAAAAGCCTTTCAATATGCTCTTTTAGCTTGAAGACTTTCCGATCATAACAGCGGATGCCTTCAAAAAGCCCATCTCCATAGAGAAAGCCGTGGTCATAGATAGAAATCACGGCTTCGTTCTCCGGGACGAGCTTACCGTTGAGATAAACCACCGGCCCCATTGACAATTCTCCTACACAGGTATTCACAGTATATCACAAACTGTGCAAATTGGCAACGAACAAGCTCTTGGGAGGTATAGAGATATATGCTTTATTTCACCTTTAAGACTTACACAGATATATTGAGGCTCAAGCATCAATCGCTTCCAACACTGGAGCTTATTCTGCCTAACCATAGGATACCAGTTTGCACTGCCTGATGCAAGAGCAACACAACAGCAGCAAATACACTAAAAGGAATAGGGGGTAGGGGGCAGGAGTTGGAGGACAGAGGTAAATTCCTACTCATCCAGAAAATTTGTTCCCGGTGTGCGATAATGCCGATTGAGATCATAACGGGGGCGATGGCGCAAGAGAACGTGCCGACGCATACTCATCACTCTCTACTCTCCCCAAACATATAATTTTCGCAGAGCTTTTGTTATAATAACTCAGATATACTGAAGGATTTTACAGCACTGCCGGATAAGAGGAGTAATAAGCCGGATATGTGTATTACTTTTCGGCAGTTTTGCACCGTGAGGGACTAATGTATAAGCGCGATCTGACAGCCCGAATAATAGGCCTGACAGTGTTCGCCCTTGGAATAGCCATTCTTGTCTTCTCGTTCCTTCTCGCTTATAAGTTGTTTATTTCGCCGGAGAATGGGTTGGTTATGAATACGCCCCAGGCCGACGGATCCCCTGTGACTGTGAATCTCAGCCGTTCAGCTTTGTTCATGGTTCTTCAGATCAGCGCCTTGTTCATAATGGTGCTTGCGGGATCGGTCATCGCCAGCCGAGGCGTGCAGATGTATTTTGCGGGAGACCGGCCACCCAAGGTGGATGAATAAGAGGTGAGTTCTCAGGGCTAGTTGGGAACAAGTCTTACATACTTGCGTCTAAGAAACCAAATCGACGGTTAAGCGGTTCTTTGGAACCACCTTGCTTAGTTGGGAGTGTGGGGATGGCGAATTGTTACCGGAACGGAGATGAGATCATCGTAACGATCGACCGGCAGGGATTATGCGCAGATGAAGGAATAGCGCATCTGCCGGATGACACGATGGTGGTAATCCTGGGTGCAGGAGACCATGTTGGTCAGACAGTTGAAGCAACTATTACAGGCCGACTGCAAACATCTCTAGGTAATTCGTTAATGGCAAGCGCCAAGTTCACGCAGTAATGGCAGCGTAAAAGAAGCTGGTTCAGCATTCCAACCGGTGAAGTACCGGTGACGGAAGGCTATTTGCGCTTCCGCCACGTACTATTTTGCGCCTTTTATCTGGTTGAACCAGTATCTGCGAAAATATCCCTCAGTTCAGCTTCTCTATCCGCTTTCACCAGTGCAATTACGCTATCACCAGAGCGGAACTTTGTATCAGCGTGAGGAATGATGGCATGATCTCCACGCACTATTGATATTATCAGCGTGTCCACTGGTAGATCAAGCATACCAACCGTCTGCCCAAGCACTGGAGAATCATTCGACAGGTCTATCTCAACAATCTCGACATTTCCGCGCTTCAAAGCTGCAATCGGGATTACCTGATCAGTCTCAATCTGCTGTTCAATGAGGTTGAAGATGATCTTCGTGCTGACGACTGTCTGGTCAATACCCAGCCTGTGAAACAGTTGCTCGTTTTTGGGGTTGTTAACACGGGCTATGGTGCGGGGAACTCCGAACTTTCGCTTGGCGAGCTGTGTGATTACCAGATTGTCTCCATCATCCCCGGTTACAGAGACCACAACATCAGCGCGCTCCATACCGGCTTCTTTCATTGTGCGCATCTCGGAGGCATCGCCATGCATGACAACTTCTCCAAGCTCTTCAGAAAGCCTCGATACCTCTCTTACGTCCTGTTCAATAAGCAATACCTCATGGCCTTCAGCCACAAGCGTCTTTGTAAGGTAGTAGCCTACCTTGCCGCCACCAGCGACAATAATATACATATCTAAAGCCTCCGGCTAATCAACCTGAAAATCACAATATCTGGAGACTTCGCCCCATTCTTTACCCAGTAAGAAATCTACCATAAGTCCAGCGCCGATCATCGTTGTGCACAGTGTGGGAATTCCAAGTTCCTCATAGGCTGATGCCCTCATAGGATCGTAGATGCGCGCCAGGACTTTTGGCACGTTGAATATTTCCTTGGCAATCTGAACCGAAGTTATATTACGATTATCTCCGTTTGTTACAGCCACAAATGAATCGGCATCTTCGATGCCAGCCCGTTTCAAGACATCCGGGTCAAGTCCATTGCCAAGGACCATCTTGCCGTTAAAATCTTTCAATCTGCGGAATGCGTTTGGGTCCTGATCGATGACTGTCACATCATGCCCTTCATCGGAGAGCTGTTTTGCCATCACCGAACCCATCCTGCCGCAACCAAGAATAACCACTCTCATATCGTGGAATGTCCTCCAAGCGTCTTATATATGTAATACGGAATTTATTCTCCAGCAGGCAGAGCGGGATAACGGCTTATCCATACGGCCATTGGGGCATGTTTTAATAC
>JAKPFN010000138.1 GCA_029551395.1 Armatimonadota bacterium
TCTCCACCAGTCATATTTATGTTTTTGATGCTGGATGGCAGCTTTGCAAAATGTTCCGGTTCTATCTCAGCCTGATTAGGGAGTTGCCAAATATCGCACATTATGCATTTGCTGTTACATCGGAAGGTAATGGCCAATATGGCCTCTGGTGGCGGTTTCACTGTGCTATTCCTTTCCAGTTAGTCTCCTTCGAGAAAATTATCAACTGACCTTTTTTGCTGACTGGCCATCTACAATGTCCACTTGACAGTTGCTTTCTCTTGGTGAAACTTCTATTCCATTAATCAATCCGCAGTGACCTAATACTACTGCTTCATAAAGCTTCACAGTCTTAGCTGCTATGCTATCATAACTATATTCTTCCACACCCATAGCTTGAGCTTGCTTACCAAGATCAATTACACGATTTGGATCATCCAGCGCTGATTGTAATGCACGATGTAAGTCGTCAATATTCTTGCTCTCAAAAATAATCCCGTTGTCTTTTACTACTTCGAGGTTAGGAGGAATATCACTTGCAATAATGCATCGGCCATAGGCAACTGCCTCGAGAAGTGTAATTGGCAGTCCCTCTATGGTAGATGGTTGAACATAGGCATATGCGTTTGTATAAAGCTCGTGAAGTTCATCGCCATATATATATCCCGTGAATATTACACGTTCGCCAGCGGAGGCTTTGAGTTTCTTCACGTAATCATCTGAATGACTCGACCCACCTGCTATCACAAGCTTCTTATTAGTATCCAGTCTGTTGAACGCATCAATCAAATAGTGACAGCCTTTTTCGGGAACCAGTCTTGCCACGAACAGGAAGTAATCATTGCCTTCTAATCCATACTTCCTGATGATATTTGGAGGTAAGAAAACCGGATCACTAACCGCACTTGGAATGTAGTTAACAGGTCTGTGGTATTTATTTTCCAGATAATCTTTTAGAAAACGTGAGACAGCTATTGTAGAATGCGGAAATCTAACAGCCGCTCGCTCACCAAACTTAAGATATGTTCTTGCTCGACGGCCCCATTTCTCCCGCTGCCAATCTAGTCCATGTACAGTAGCAACAGTCTTTTTTCCTACTAACCGGGGTAGACAGGCCATTGTTGCAGGACCAATGGCGTGGTAATGAACGATATCATAATCCTTAAAGAGCAAGTGAAGAGTTGCAAGAAATGTGTGGGTTATGGCATCGTAGTTCTTGCTCTTTATAGTTGGCAGCTTCTTAAGGTGGATACCTTTGTAGAATTCATCATCAATAGATGTATAGTAGGGGCGGCAATAGACAGTGACTTCGTGACCCATCTGAACAAATCGGGTCGCGAGTTCCTCAACGTGCCGTTCAATGCCTCCCCATGTTGCCGGGATACCTTTTGTGCCAAGAATAGCGATTTTCATTCTATTGTGCGTGCGAATTCACGGTTCTACGTAGCAGTTACTCTAAGTCCAGACGCTTATACACTGCATCTACAGGCTCGTATTCTACTGGTTGTGATGCCATATCGACTATATACTTGCCTAGTTCCTCAGCTAGTCTGATTGCAGATTTTTCAGCCTCTTCTTCACTGGAATCTATAATTGCAGTATATTTGACCATTGCTGATGGTGCCACATCTGTTTTGAACAAGCCTTCCAGCAGTACAAGTAATCCTTGCTTGCTCTTAGCAGGTACAATATCTCCTGCCATATAAAACCAATAGACCATAACCAAATCCGGATGTAATTCATTGGTTAACCGTACTACGGTTGCTTTGTGTGGTTTAAGCCCTTTTGGTCGGATTAATATGGTCTTGCTGGTAACTGCATACCAACCGCTTCCTTCCATACATCTTTCAGGCTGGTGGAAATCGCCAATATTTCGCCCGTAAACAATAGTCAGATTAACTGTGTTCCCATTGTTATCTCTGTACTCACGGTTAAGCAAGCTGCAAGTTGGTAAGGCTTTGTAGGTATCGAGGTCAAACTTACCTTCTAGCGAGTACCATTCAGCCAACTCCGTTGGCACACTGGAAAAATCTTCAGCAATTCTTCCTTTAGCATCTGGAGGATATAGGCCAACAAGTATCGCCCATATTATAACTATAACAGTTAACGAGCAGGCATAGTTTTGAAATCTTGACATTTGACCACCATGGACAATAACATAAGAGCAATAAATGCAATTACCAGGACTAAAAAGCCAGAATAATCATGGAATGTATGCATAGCATCATTGCCATAGTAATTGCCTACCAGAGCAATAAGAAGTACTCTGATTGAATTAGCAATAAGGCTCAACGGTATCACAAACGCAATCAAACTGAGTCGTCCCCACAGCGGCCCAACCTTCATATAGGCAAAGAATGTGGTAAATGCCAGTAAAGCAATTAACATTCTAAATCCACTGCAAGCCTCTGCCACCTGCACCTCAATTCCAGGTAGCTGGATTTTTTGCCCATGTCTGTAAACATCCAGACCTATGAGTTTGAGACCCAGTGTCGCACACTGGGTAGACAGCATCTGAATCTTGAAGCTTAATCCCTCCAGGATTGATGAAGGTGGAACACACATAAAGAACAGGAAAAGAATGGGAAACCACATTGCTTTAACTGCTTCTTTTCCAAGAATCAGTAGAATAATTATCCCAATGACCACCGGAAATGTCAGTCCTGATACACTTGCAATTCCAGCTCTATTAGCTGCCAATTGAACAATAATGACAGGAACTAATAGAAGAAAGCCTACGGGATTAGGTTTGATTGGGATCCGCCGTATTCGGTTCCATTCAAACCATATCAAAAACGCGGACATAAACGGTATCAATACTCCATGAGAGTACTCGCTGTTGTCTCTCCACCATTGCATCCACCAAAAGTCAAATGTTCGGTGATAGGCATATACAATACCAGCCAAGCACAGTACACCTAGTACTTTCCACAGTTTCCCTGACCGCAAGTCCGCTATCTGCAGCTGTTTGTTTTGACTTAGTTCTTGTTGTGAAGTATCTAAAGTTGTAGTCTCCAAGACTCCTCCATCAGCGGGGATCGTAAATGATCCCCGCTATTGTCTCTTTTATAAGCTAATCAACGTATAGACAACCAGACCAAACAGGTCTAGCTATCTTTACCATCTGAACTACCATTTCCCGGTGGAATAGCTCGAACGCCGGTTAGAACAGGACTACCTGTCTGTGCAGTAAGACCTTTATAGAACTTTCTGTAGTGGAAGTAACCATGACTGTCCTCTGGACGCACAAGATTCAAGACCACACCAAGTATATCAGCGCCGACTAAATCCAGTTTTCCGCGGAATTCGGACTCAGCGCCTCGAGGCACTCTGCCAGCTGCATGTACAAGCACCACATTCTTGACAAGCGATGCTATAAGTGACGAATCCGCAAATGTTACACCAGCAGGACTGTCAAAGATAACGAAATCCGCCAGCGCTCCAATTTGGGAAACAAATTCCGACATCTTCTCCGAGCGAAGCAATCGGATTGGATTATCAGGCGCAGGTCCGGCTGGCATCAGTAGCAGACCTTCCACCTTAGTAGGAATCAATGCATCCTCAAGAGGAATGGTTCCGGTCAATACATTGCTGAGTCCGGGTTTGGCGGCAACACCGAACATCATATGGAGATTCGGCTTTCGCATATCTGCATCTACCAGAATCACTCTGGCACCATTATGGGCCAGTGTCACAGCCAGGTTAGCTGCTGTCGTACTTCGCCCGGTTTCAGGCTCAGCGCTGGCAACAAGCACAACTGGGGATTCTGAATGAGCTACATTCCTCCATAAAATCGTGGTCAACATTTCGTATGTTGCCAGTAGCGGTTCATTATCCGGCCGTCTCGCTAGTGCATGAGACCTTGCCAGTGGAACTACGGATACAACCGGAAGACCAAGCAGTTCTTCTGTTTCTGCCGGTGTTCTTACTGTATTGTCTAAGTAGTGAAGTAAAAACGCAAGTGCAGCACCCAGAAGCGGGCTTAGCAAAAGCGCAAGCGCAAGTTTAATAGGTTTCTTAGCGTTTACGCGATAAACGACAGCCGGTCCAATAATTTGGATAGCACTGGATGTGCTGGCCTGCTTTGCTGTGATACGTGCTTCATCCAACTTGGCACGAAGCAGCCTGTATGTTTCCTCAGCAGCTAAAACATCCAAGTCTAACTTAGCCATTTTCATCTCTTGCTCAGGCAGTTCCTGAAGTTTAGCCCGCTCTTCATCAAGTGCCGTAAGAAGGGCATCTCTGCGCGCCTGTACTCCGGCAACCTCAGCTTCGGTCATCAATTTACTCTGAATAGTCTGAACCACATTACTATCCAGAGATGTAACCTGGTTATTGATAATCTTCGGGAGCTGTGTCTTTAACTGAGCATCTACTGCATCTATCTGCCTTTGCAGTTCTTTTACTGCAGGGTGATTCTTACCTCTTCGCCCAGTTTCGCCATCGCCCGATGTCATACCGACAAACTCTGCCTCGAGTGCCATTTTCTTGGCAAGGAGTTGTTGGTAAATTGGGTTATCGGCTACCGTCTCTGAAGAAAGCCTCATTTCAGGTTTACTATTTATCTGGTCATTTAGTGGGCCCAGCCGATTTCTTAAATTATCGATATTAGCAGTAGCGTCAATAACCTGGCTTTCCAGTACGGCAACACGCTCAATAAGGACCTTTGTCTGACCTGCCAACTCGACAAGTTCATTCTCAGTTTTAAAATTCTTCCTGGCTTCTCTGGCTTCGGTCATCTTGTTCTGGGCGTCTTTGAGCTGTTTTTCGATGAATTCTCGACTCTGTTCATCGGCACCACTTTTAAGCTCACTATGGAAACGCTTAAACTCAGCCGCGACAACATCAGCGGCTGATTTTGCATCTGAAGGATATTCAGAGGTAACCCTAAGCGCAAGAATCTGGGTTGCAGGCAGTGGTTCAACCTTCAAAGTCCGCATCAGTTCAGCCGGATTGATGGCAACACCAAGCTGTTCCAATGTCTCAATAGACCTGGACCTTACCATGTCGCTGGCTGCAATGTGAGCAAGGTCAGCCAGGTGGATTTCTATATTGGGCTGCATGACGTAGCGGTCTCCGTAAACGGATATACCTCTTTCTGCAGGTTGCCGCTCCATAACCTGCACTTCTGCCTCATAAAGCACCGGCGTCATGAACTCGCAATGGACGGCCACTAGGCCAACACATATTGCCATACAGGCAATAATCAACCATCTGCGCCTGCGTAAAATCCTATAATAACGCCAAAGTTCCAATTATTCCTCCTGAGGTCGGCAGACCGATTCCCAGACCTGATTACTAACGCAGGCCTAGAATATTCCATATCTCCTGATAACGCCTAGAGATGTTATTGCATTGAGTATCTGTGAAATCTTGCCCCAGTCAGGTTTGGATGTCTCCGAGACATATATAACATCGCCCGGTTCCAATGCAACATCCTGTGTCAAGTCTCCCTGGGCTATCTTGTTTAGGTCAACAGTCCATTTCTCTGCTTCATTTACATCGCCTCTTACCAAGGTAACGCCTTTCATTGTGCCTCTTGGTGTAGGTCCACCTGCCTGCATAACGGCTGAAAGCACCGTGGCATTATCTCTTAAGAAGTACAACCCAGGCTTCATGACTTCACCCAAAACATAGTACCTGTTAAAATTATCCTCTGGTATATGTATTTGATCACCATCCTGAAGCACATAGTTCTGAGTCAAATCCCCATTCATATACAGCTTCTTCAGATCAATAGGAATTGGTTTCTCGATACCACGGCGGGTTAATTCAGCGGCTTCAAGCCTTGCTTGGGGAGTATAACTGCCAGCTTCTGCGATTGCACTGGCAATGGTATCACCTTCCTGGAAAAAGACAACACCAGGCTTTTGAACCTGCCCGGATACCCAAACCTTCATCCTGTGACGGACAACCACATTCACATCTACTTTAGGATCAATGAGAATATCCGCATTCGTATACTCATCAGCAATCTTAAAAGCTAGTTCCTGTTGAGTAAGCCCTGCAGCTTTAATAATACTGTTAACGAAAGGAACAGTAATATTGCCTTCCTTATTAATCTGAATCTGTCTTTTGGACAAATCAGGCTCTCCCCAGATGTTAATTTCAATGACATCGTCAGGAGCAAGAACATAATCACCTTTAATAGCATCATCGGGAGCAAGATCCGACTCACCCGACGAGTATGCGGGTAAATTGGTTAGTGCAAATATCATTATTGCACAAAGAAGGATTGCAATTCCGGAACGCATTTACTCCTCCTACCTCTGCATATAACACGGCACAAGCAAGGTGTTCATGCAACGTGTAAGGATAGACCGTACACTTTTATGAGTGTATGAGCTGTCCATCTCACACATATCAATTATCGTCTATATGCTGTGCTTCTTTAGCGTTGTATTCTTCCAAATTCTACCGAATCGGCAACTTCGTCTGCCCGCTAGTTGATATTACGCCACTTTTGATGCGGTCAGTTCCCTATCTAACGATACCTTTTGGAGTCAACATACTGTGGGCAAACGGAGACGCAATATTATCGGCAGTAATCTCAATAACTACAAGAGAAATCTCCTTCTCTTGTAGATCATCAAGGCGATGGTAACACGGCTTATTAGGCCATGTCAATTGTTGTTCGCCCAGCTACTAATCAGTATCCTAGTAATTATACCTGAATTTTAGCCGAGCTTGATAAAAAAATCTCAACAATTCTTGTTTATTGCGCTGAATGGCACCTTTCTTGCAGTCTTACTGTTAATGAACTAACGGGCTGGCTTTTTTGCTGAGCCTGATCCATTAATAACAAGTCCTGGCAGGAAGGTGGTGCACTAATGAAGCGATTATTAACGATACTCGTGCTTGCTGCATTGGTTATTGTATCATACGCAGACTACGCTGTAGCACAGGAAGAAAGAGCTGGACGAGGAGCATTCCTTTATAATAAAGTCGACAGCGTTTCTGCTCTCACATCACAGCTATCATCAAACTCGAAAGTCGCTGATCGCTATGCCAAGCATTTTGGCACGTCAAAAGACAACGTTATTAAATACTTTAAAGAAAACCTGCAGTTAATAACTTTAAATAAAGCACGGCAGTCTACGGTTTACTTTATTGGACGCAACGGTAGCATTATGTCCGGTAAGCGTTTACTTCCCGCTGGAACACGAGTTTTTGCAACAAAAGATGGCATTCCGGTACTTGAGTGGCGGTGTGGTAATCCACTCGTTAAGGCTCTTCCTACTGTTAAGTCTCCTAAACCAACCACTCAGGCTAGCAAACCGGATACACAAAGTAAGCCAGTTGTACAAGTTAATGAACAGGTCGATCCCAATCCTGTAATAGATCAACCTACGGTACAAGTTGCAAGCTCTACGCAGCAGGTAATTGAACAGCCGCCAATAACAACATCGGTCTTAGGTGCAGTCGAGGAGACTCCTGTATCAGTAGTAGCACCAATCGTTTCTTCTGTAGAACCTGTTGTGGAAGCTGCTGCAGCAGCGCCGATAACTGCAGTCCCACCTTCAGTGGTCGCCAGTTCTGGTAGTTCGTTCCCTTGGATCGTACCACTGCTCATCGGCGGCGGAGTCGGGCTGCTTAATGATGACGATAATAAACCGTCGCCACCTGTAGTCGTCCCTGAGCCAATGACTATTACAGTTCTCTGCTCCGCTCTTGCAGCAACTGGAATGGGACTACGCAGACGAGCTAAAAAGTAAATTAAGAGATTGGAATGCGGGAGTCGTTTAACAGGCTCCCGCTTTTTATTGTACCTTTTGCATATCTCCATACACTTCCGCACCAAATCAAACGGCCTTTAGCCTCAAGTATACCTATAAAATTTACCTAAACTCTGAGGAGTAACTTCTTTTCAACCGAAGATTCCATTGACAATCAATTATGCTGAAGCGATTTTACGCGCTGGGATGGAAATGCGTACTTTCTGTTGCGCTTAACTAATTATTGGGAGTGGAAGATGGGCAATAACGGTAATGGAACCAACTGTATTGGACTCGATAAGTTCTATCGTCAGGCAATTGATGCGCTTGTTGCCGCGGCAGGAGTTAAAGACAGTCTTGCAGAAGGACATAGTGAACGTGTAAGAGACTATTCAATCGCAATAGCGAAAAGGTTGGGATGTTTCTCAAAGGATGAGATGAAAAACCTGGAGTATGCAGCCAGCCTGCATGATGTTGGCAAGGTTGCGGTTTCCAGCCGTATTTTAAATAAACTTGGACGACTGACCGAAGAAGAATTCCGAATAATGCGGCAGCATTCTTTAGTAGCAACCAGAATCCTCGAAAAGATAGACGGTCTCCAAGGCGCAATACCTATTATCAAACATCATCATGAGCATTTTGATGGCGATGGATACCCTGATGGACTCTCTGGAGAAGATATTCCGATTGGTGCAAGAATTGTTGCTGTAGCAGAAACCTATGATATTCTTACTTCTGATGTACCCTGGAGGCAGGCTCTTACCTCAGAATTAGCCATAGAAGAGATTGAACGATGTTCCGGCACTCAATTTGATCCTAATGTAGTATCAGCACTTCGTGGAGCCTTGGAAGATCTGGGGCACCCACCGGAAACTCATTCTAATTAGGCCAAGCGTAGATTTATATCATCTATTCTTTAATGATAACGCGGCGGTTTACGACCTCAAGCCTGCCATCAGCAAACAATTGAACTGCCTTCACATAAGTCTTGTGTTCTTCAGGCAGTATTCGCGCCCATAAAGACTCTGGTGTATCGTCATCCAGAACAGGAACTACTGTCTGCAGGATGATTGGGCCATTGTCATATTCTTCATCGACGAAATGAACCGTACACCCTGACACTTTTACTCCACGCTCAATAGCCGCATTCATTACGTGTATCCCATACATCCCTTTACCACAGAACATGGGAATCAACGCCGGATGGGTATTCATAATACGATTTCGATACTTTTTTACAATTGAATCGCCCAGGATTCTCATATATCCCGCAAGGCAGATGAGATCAATACCCCTTGATGTAAGAGCATCGAACAAAGCAGTATCATAATCATCCACAGATGGGAATTCTTTCGGGTTCAGGATAAGAGTCTCGACACCAGCAGCCTGAGCACGCTCAATAGCAGGCGCTTCATTACGCACACCGATGACTATTGCCACCTGCCCATTTATCCGTCCGTCTTTACAGGCATCAATGATTGCCTGCATATTGGACCCGCGCCCATGACCGGATATGAGGACGGCTATTTTTATCGGGTTCATAGAACGGCGACCTCCCGGCCTCCCTTTCGAACCTCCCCGATAATCCACGCGCGTTCACCCAGCTCTTCCAGCATCTGAGCTATTTCAACAGCTCGATGACGGGCAACAATCAACACCATACCAACACCCATATTAAATGTGCGGTACATCTCTGGGTCCGGGATGTTACCAGTATCTTGAATGAACTGGAATATTGGAGGTGCGACCCAACTGCGGCGTTCCAGTGTGATTTGGCAATCTGCAGGCAATACGCGCGGAAGATTATCATAGAACCCGCCGCCGGTTATATGGGCCATCGCATGAACTTCATACTCGTTCAATATCTGCCAAACCGAATTGAAGTAACAACGATGAGGCTCCAGGAGTTCGTCTCCCAGCACCTTACCAATCTCTGGAATATATTGATCCAGCTTATATCCTGCAACATCAAGCAGAACATGTCGAGCGAGCGAGTAGCCATTTGTGTGAAGTCCGCTTGATGCTATTCCTACCGCCATATCGCCCGCAACAACATTAGAACCATCTATAATTTTGTCTCTTTCGACAACACCTACAATGCTGCCAGCCAGGTCGTATTCACCTTCCATATAGACACCAGGCATCTCGGCAGTCTCGCCACCAATCAGAACGCATCCAACCTCTTTGCAGGCATCGGCAGCGCCTCTTACTACCTCCGAAGCAACAATTGGATCAAGTTTTCCTGCTGCGAAGTAATCTAGGAAGAATAGCGGTCTTGCTCCCTGAACCAGAATATCATTTACGCAATGGTTTACGAGGTCTTTACCGATAGTATCGTGCTTTTGCATAGCCACGGCAACTTTAACCTTCGTTCCAACTCCGTCGATACTGGATACCAGCACCGGATCCGTAAATCCTCCGTTGAGCTTGAACATACCGCCAAACGAGCCAACATCCGTCAGTACCGAATCGGTATACGTAGCCCGCACGGACTCTTTCATCCTGCGGACAGCTTCGATACCAGCATCGATATCTACTCCTGCATCACGATAGGTTATTTCTTCGCTCATCTTACTTCCTCCTCATCGAGCAGGTCACCGGTTGGCGCCAACTTCCTTGTTTGCAGCACGTTCAAATACGCACTTCTGCAGTTTAGCAGCATCAGAAATAGGTGACGGATACTTACCATCGAAACATGCGCGGCAGAAATTCTCTTTCTTCACACCAATAGCACGAATCAATCCAGGCAGGCTCAGGTATCCAAGGCTGTCCGCGCCAATATAGTCACGAATTTCCTCTACAGACAGCTTGGATGCAATCAACTCGTTCTGTGCGGCCATATCGATTCCGTAAAAGCAAGGGAACTGCAAAGGAGGCGACGCAATTCTTACATGAACCTCAATTGCACCTGCATCCCTGATCATTTTTACTCTGCCGCCAGTTGTAGTTCCACGTACGATGCTGTCATCGACCATAACCACTCGCCGTCCTGCCAAACTCTCTTTGAGTGGTGTAAACTTCATCCTGACACCCAAGTCACGCATTCTTTGGTCAGGCTGGATGAAAGTTCTGTGGATATAACGGTTCTTGATTACGCCCTCTGCATAAGGAGTCCTGGATGCTTCAGCAAATCCAATAGCAGCTGGAGTCCCTGTATCAGGAATAGGAAACACAATGTGCGCTTTGGGTGCAGGATGCTCTCTTGCCAGTTCATGGCCCATTCGCCGCCTGGCTTCGTGCAGCGTTTTACCATACATCAGGCTGTCCGGGCGAGCAAAGTAGATAAACTCAAATATGCAGAGTGCATGACGCTGCATCGGATGAGCTTGTACCTCTCGAAGCCCTTTGTTGTCGACGATAATCATCTCGCCAGGCTCGACTTCCCGCATGTAGCTTGCACCAATGACATTCAATGCACAGGTTTCTGATGCAACAACAAAGTGATCACCATTCAATCTGCCAATGCATAACGGACGGATGCCGTAAGGGTCCCGAATAGCTATCAGCTTATCTTCTGTAAGAATAACAACAGAATATGCACCCTTTACCTGTGTCATAGCCTCAGTAACAGCGTCTTCTATGGTAGACGCGCCGCTTGTAGCTATGACCTTGGCAATAACTTCACTGTCATTAGTGGTCTCGAAAGTGACGCCTTCAGACTCCATCTTGCACCGGAGATCAGCAGCATTAATCAAATCACCGTTATGAGCAATGGCAAAACTCCATTTGCCTTCCTCATTGTAGATCGGCTGCACATTTCTGAGGATACTGGAACCTGTGGTCGAGTAACGGGTATGTCCGATTGCCAACCCACCCTTCAGCTTCGACAGAACCTCCTCATTAAAGACCTGGGTAACTAATCCCATATCCTTATGGACTATTATCCGGCCTTCGTCCCAAACGGCTATTCCGGCACTTTCCTGTCCTCTGTGCTGAAGCGCAAACAGGCTAAAATAAGCTAACCTTGAAGCCTCTTCACCGGGAGCATATATCCCTGTGACTCCACATTCCTCATTGATCTCTGATACTAACGGATTCAAGCGCGACCTTCCATCCTTTCGGGGATTGCGTTCTTCCAAACACGAGTTATCTGTTCAACCTCACGGTCAATAACAGTTACTCCGTTTACATCAATCTTAAATCTGTCACCCTGAACCTTGCCGAGTATTGTGCATTCGATGGCATGTTTTTCAACCAACTCACCAAGTTCACCAAGTTTATCAGGCGGTAATGAAATGACTGCACGCGACTGAGCCTCCCCGAATAATGCAACAGATGCACTGCAGTCTGCTACTATGCTGGCTTCAACGCCAAGCTTCCCACCTATGCTGGACTCGGCAAGAGCTACTGCAAGCCCACCATCAGAACAATCATGTGCCGATGAAAGCAGGTTCGATGATATCGCTTCTATCAGGCACGTATGCAGCCGCTTTTCTGCTTCGATATCGAGCGCAGGAGGTTGTCCGGCGACCACATTATGCATAACTTTGAGATATTCGCTGCCTCCCAGATCATTGACAGCGCAGAATCCAGGGTCAGATTCACTGTCTTTAGTTATGCGCCTCCCTGTCAACAATGCAACTACATCGCCTTCCCGCTTAAACTCAGGAGTGCAGTGCTTATCTGCATCCTCGATCAGCCCCAGCATACCGACAACTGGCGTTGGATAGATTGCAGTCTCGGGAGTCTCGTTGTAGAAGCTTACATTTCCGCTGATAACCGGAGTATCGAACGCCTCACAGGCTTCAGCCATCCCTTCGATTGCCCGTTTGAACTGCCAGAATACCTGTGGTTTCTCAGGGTTTCCGAAGCTTACGCAGTCAGTAACACCAAGGGCCTTTGCGCCAACGCAAGCCAGGTTTCTAGCAGCTTCAGCAACGGCTATTTGCGCTCCAACGAACGGATCAAGGTAACAGTAACGGCCATTACAGTCGCAGACGAGAGCTATGGCCTTCTTTGTGCCTCTTATTCTTAATGCTGCTGCATCTGCTCCGGGTAAAATGGCTGTATTTGTCTGCACCATATGGTCATACTGCCTGTAGACCCACTCTTTGCTCGCAATAGACGGTGACCCCAGTAATTTTTCAAGTGCTTCATTATAATCTGCCGGCTCTGGAATCTTCGTTAAATCAAAACATCGGACTTCCTTCAAGTATTCCGGCTCTTCAGTCTCAAGATAATAGGTAGGAGCATCATCAGCAAGCGATTTTGCCGGGACCTCAGCAACTAATTGATCACCTTCCCATACATGCACCAGCCCATCATCCGTCACATGCCCGATAACCACTGCATTCAAGCCCCACTTCTTGAATACGGCAGCAACATCATCTTCATGCCCCTTTTCAACGATGGCAAGCATCCGCTCCTGGGACTCCGAAAGCATAACCTCATAAGGCGTCATATCCGACTGCCGTCTCGGAACCTTCAAGACATCGATTTCCATACCAGTTCCGGCTTTAGCAGAAGTCTCACAGGTAGAACATGTAATACCAGCCGCGCCCATGTCTTGAATTCCGACCACAAAACCGGTTTTCAATGCTTCAATGGTAGCCTCAATGAGTAGTTTTTCCTGGAATGGGTCGCCAATCTGTACGTTAGGCCGGCGGTTTTCCGAATCCGGTCCCAATTCTACGGAAGCAAATGTTGCGCCGTGGATTCCATCACATCCCGTGCTGGAACCGACATACAATACCGAATTGCCAACGCCTTTAGCACATGCTGAAGCAATATCATCTATCCGTACAATACCTGCCGACATTGCATTCACAAGGCAGTTGCCGGAATAGCAATCGTCAAATACCACTTCTCCAGCGATAGTTGGAACTCCAACACAGTTGCCATAATGGGCAATTCCTGCTACTACATTCTCAAACAGGTACCGGTTATGGGCATCATCGAGTGGGCCGAACCTGAGGGAGTTCAAACAAGCTATAGGACGAGCACCCATTGTGAAGATGTCGCGCAGGATGCCCCCTACTCCTGTGGCTGCTCCCTGGAACGGTTCTACTGCTGATGGATGGTTGTGCGTTTCCATCTTCATGACTATGCCGTAGCCATCTCCGATATCTATCACGCCAGCGTTTTCAAGCCCTTCTCCTTCAAGTGCCTCTTTATACTTCTTAAACAGGCGAAGAATCGGCCTGGAATACTTATAGCCGCAGTGCTCACTCCACATGACGGAGTACATCCCAACTTCGGTGTATGTAGGATGCCTTCCAAGCACCTCTACAATCTTCTGATACTCCGAGTCAATCAAACCCATCTCACGATATACTTCCGGAGCGATAGGTTCGGTATTCTTTGAAACAGTCTTGCTTCCTGGTTCTTTAATCAACATTATCTTCTAGCCCACTCAATTACTGACCGCAGTATGTTAAGACCATCCGCGCTTCCAAGGATCTTTTCTACAGCCCTTTCAGGATGCGGCATCATTCCGGCTACATTGCCGCGCTCATTGATAACACCGGCGATGTTGTTCAGCGATCCATTCGGATTTGCTTCGGGAGTAACTCGCCCTGCTTCGTCACAATAGCGAAGGATTACCTGACCGTTATCTTCGATGCGCTTCAGCGTTTCCTGGTCACACACGAAATTACCGCCTTGATGTGCTATTGGTATATTAAGCACCTGACCATTCTTGCACTGGTTCGTCCAAGGAGTATTCAAGTTTGCTGGTGTTAGTTGAACATACTTACACACGAACTTCAAGCAGTCGTTAGATACCAACGCGCCTGGCAGTAGATGTGCTTCGCAGAGGATCTGGAAACCATTACAGATACCAATAGCATATCCGCCCTTGTCCGTGTGTTCTTTCACTGCTTCCATAACAGGTGAGAACCGCGCTACAGCTCCAGTTCGCAGGTAATCGCCGTAGGAGAACCCTCCAGGCACAATAACGCAGTCAACGCCCTTCAGGTCGTGTTCCTGGTGCCAGATATACTCTACAGGTTCCTTGAGCACATCTCGAACCGCGTAGTATGCATCCTGGTCGCAGTTTGAGCCGGGAAATACTATCACGCCAAACTTCATTCTGTAACCTCAAACCGATAGTTCTCTATCACCGGGTTTGCCAACAGCTTTCGGCACATTTCTTCTATCTGTGTGTCCAGCGTCTGGCCATTCTCTTTAACTTCCAGCTCGATATATTTTCCGATTCTGACATCTTCGACGTTACCATAGCCAAGATTCTCAAGCGCTGTTTGCACTACTCTTCCCTGTGCATCGAGCAAAGACGGTTTCAGTGTTACGTAGACTTTTACCTTCGCCATATTCCTGTAATCCTATAAGTTCATGATTGTGCGGTTGATTATTTAGTTGCCGCTTTCTCTGATTGCCTTATGTTGAACCATTCGGTCCACTGCTGCAATGAAATCACCATAGACCTGCCATCCGGTCAAGCCGGTTTGACGGGTGCTGTCTCTAATAGCTTCTTTCCTAAACTGATCTCGCATTGCTGCAAGTGTCGACAGTGCAGCAAAATCCCCTAAAAGTGTTAAAGTATCGATTGCATCAGTCCTGTTAGTTGGATCGCTTGTCGCCTGATGACGAAGCGTATCAAGATCGAATGCAGATGATACACCGCTATTAGCTACCGTCACGGCTTTAAGAAACTCAGAGCCACTCTTGTGGGTAAAATCCAAATCTCCGAGCGACTCAACCATAAGCTTCACTGTATATACGAACCGATCTTTCAGCAGTTGCCGAAATGCGTCAACCGCCGCCGGTCCGATAAGAATCAACTGTCGTAAAGCGTAAGCCCTTTTTGTCGAATCCCTGCTGTCATCAGCGACATAATCAACAAGAACCTTAGCTGCCTCCGTACTGCCGAGAACGCACAAAGATTCCGCAGCGTTCATTGCACCTGCATTCAGCATTCCCGATAGCTTTGAGATAGCCTGATCCTGCCCCAGCCGATTTATAGCCCAGGATGCTGCTGCACGTACACCGGCATCCTGATCTCTCAGACAGTTGATCAGCGGCTCTACGGAACCAACATCACAAAGCCTGCCCAGTGCTTCAGCAGCTCTCTTGCGTCTTGCCGGATTATTATTTGTCAGATCCTGAGTAAACCTCTGGACAACTGACGAGTCTCCAAGCTCACGAAGAACCTTTGCTGCGGCTTCTCGACGCTCACCAGGTCCGGAACACAATGCCCGCACCATCGGCCCTCTGGCTTTCTCAATTCCAATTTCAAGCAGTTTACTGGAATCACCGGCAAGAGCTGCATCAATTGCCAGGGCATACATTCCTTCACCAAGCTGCTCAAGTGCATGTCTTGCAGCATTGTGAACCACTTTATCCGGGCTGGCATCATCTGCACCCAAAACATTGGCGATTACGACAACAGCGCCAGGATCGCCTAGCTGCCCCAAAGTATCAATCACAGCCGCAGCTACTAGGCCATCACAATACCGGAGTGCATCTATCAATGAACTCGCGGCGGAATTATCGCCGATCTGACCCAGAGCCTTAGCTGACTTAACTCGCGATTCTTCATCAGCCTCAGGATTTGCAACTACCTGAAGCAGTGCAGGCAACGCAGGTTGACCTGTCATCACCAGATCAGATACCGCCATTGATGTGATATTCGTTTCAATTACGTATCGAATCGCCGTCGAGACAGCCTCACGGATTGCCGGACTGCTATCCTCAAGCGCCTGAACGAGCACTTCAAGGCTCTCAACCATACCGAGATGTCCAAGAGCCTCAGCCGCTTTCAGTCTGTCAGGTTCATTGCGGCCCTGTAGGACTTTAATCAGCCCTTTTACATTCCGCTTCCGTGCCATCGCCTCTATGTTCGGGCGAAACGGCCACATGTACAGCACCCCTTAGTTACAGCAATTCTTAGCTGCTAATTACAGCCCCAAACGAGACAGGATAGTATCAACATTCCTCAGGTGATGTTCAAGATTGAAGCATTCAGCCAGTTCCTGCTCAGAAAGCAGCCTTTTGACATCTTCATCCTGCTGAAGCGCCTCTCTAAACGAGACTCCATCATCCCAACACTTGGCTGCGTTGCGCTGACAGACCTTGTAGCCTTCTTCTCGGCTCATACCTTTCTGAACCAGCGCAAGTAGTACGTGCTCAGAAAACACAAGCTGCCCCATCTTTTCGAGATTCTGCTTCATATTCTCCGTATTGATCTCCAACCGGCTCATCAACTTCGTCAATGACTGCAGAATAAAGTCAGTTGCAAGGCAGCTATCTGGAATAATCACTCTCTCACATGAAGAGTTTGTATTGTCCCGTTCATGCCAGGAGGTAATATTCTCCATAGCAGGTATTACATTCGTCCGAACAACCCTGGCCAGTCCTACAATCGTTTCGAACCTCCACGGATTGCGCTTATGAGGCATCGCTGACGATCCCCGCTGCCCCGGCAGGAACATCTCCTGGACTTCCAGAATCTCTGTGCGCTGCAGGTTGCGCATCTCTGTTGCGAAATTCTCCGCCGATGATGCAGCGATTGCCAGAGCAGCTAAAAACTGTGCATGCCGGTCTCGCTGGACTATCTGTGTCGATACTGGAGCTACATTCAGACCAAGACTAGAACAAACACGCTCTTCTATCTTAGGGTCGATGTTCCCGAAAATCCCAACCGCACCAGAAATCTTTCCGTAACTGATTGCTTCCCGTGCAGCCTTCATCCGTTCGATGTCCCGCTGAATCTGGGAATACCACACAGCCATCTTAAATCCGAATGTAATCGGTTCTGCGTGGACTCCGTGCGTGCGGCCGATCATCGGAGTCATCTTATGCTCTCGCGCGAGCTTACCAACAACCTCAGCAAGTTTCTCCAGGTCATCGATGATAATATCAGCAGACTGCTTCATCCTGAGAGCCATTGCGGTGTCTTCTATATCGTAGCTGGTGACACCATAATGGACGTATTTGCCTTCATCTCCCAGGTTCTCGGTAACAGCCTTAACGAAAGCTATGAGGTCATGATGAGTCTCTCGTTCGATCTCTTCAATGCGTTCGACCGTAAACGCTGCACCAGCTTTGACCTTCTCTGTTGCACCTTTAGGGATGTTTCCAAAGTGCTCCTGCGCTTCACAAACCGCTATTTCGACATCCAGCCATGTCTGGAACTTGTTTTGCTCGCTCCAAATGGCTTTCATCTCAGGTAGACTGTATCTATCAATCATAATCTGCAATCAACAACCGGCAGCTATCACTTGCTAACCTGTGCAGCTAGTTTCTCCTTATACTGGACTACTTTTTTTTGTATTTCAGAATCTTTGACTCCAATTATTTGCGCTGCGAGAATCCCTGCGTTCTTTGCACCATCGATGGCAACAGTGGCAACGGGAACACCAGAAGGCATCTGGACTATCGAAAGCAAGGAATCCATTCCACCAAGCGCTTGAGTCTTTACTGGAACACCGATTACTGGAAGCGGTGTATAAGCAGCAATTACTCCGGGAAGATGAGCAGCGCCGCCTGCTCCGGCAATGATTACTTCAAAGCCTGCCTCAATTGCGCCGGATGCAAATTCCATTGCCTTATGAGGCGTCCTGTGAGCAGAAATCACATGGACTTCTCGCTCGATCCCAAACTCCTCAAGAATCTCCGCAGCAGGTTGCATTACCTGCATATCGGACTTGCTTCCCATCACAATAGCGACTTTGTGAATCACAGTACTCGTGCCCCAATGTCCTTTCGGTAGTACATATTCTGGAACCGGATCTTCTCAACAGCCGAATAAGCTTTGCTGACGGCATCAGCAAACGTATCACTTATGGCTGTAATGCCAAGAACCCGTCCTCCGGCAGTAACAATCTGACCGTCGGCGATTTTTGTTCCTGCATGAAAAACAATCGCCCCGGCAGATTCGGCATCCGCAAGCCCATTAATGGGGAATCCGGTGTCGTAATCTCCGGGGTAACCGCCCGACGCCAAAACCACACATACTGCTCTTCTATTGTACCATTTAATCTCGATCTCGTCGAGCCGTCCTTCAACCACAGCCTCCATTACATCGACTAAATCAGTTTCGAGTAATGGCAACACGACTTGTGTTTCCGGGTCACCAAACCGGCAATTGTATTCAAGCAGTTTTGGCCCATCTTCAGTTAAAATCAGTCCTGCGTATAATACTCCCTTGTAGTGAATCCCTTTCTTCATTAAAGCTGAAAGTGTTGGTTGGATAATATTCTTGACTGCGAAATCATACAAATCCGGGGTAAGCGCCGGAACAGGAGAATAACATCCCATTCCACCAGTATTCGGCCCTTTATCACCGTCGTATGCTCGCTTATAATCCTGAGCAGGAGTCATTGGAGCGACTTTTTCGCCATCAGCGAACACCATCAAAGAGGCTTCCTGCCCTACCAGATATTCTTCAATGATTATTCGCTCACCAGATGCACCGAAGACTTTGCGAACCATCATCTGATCGATAGCCTGAAGTGCTGCATCTTCGTTCTCAGCAATCACCACGCCTTTACCTGCAGCCTCACCATCAGCTTTAATCACAAGCGGCCCGCGACCTTCAGCAAAATGCTGACGGATTTCAGAAGCTGCTTCATCGGGATTAGAAAAAACGGTAAATGTCCCGGTCGTAATACCATTCTCAGCTAAAAGCTGCTTCGTAAAGACCTTGCTTCCCTCAATCTGAGCAGCAGCCCTAGACGGACCGAATACTGCAACCCCTTCACTCTCCAGGGCATCAGCAAGCCCTGCTATCAGCGGTGTCTCAGGTCCAACTACAACAAGATCGACTGCTCGTTCACGCGA
This sequence comes from Armatimonadota bacterium, assembly GCA_029551395.1. Taxonomy (GTDB): domain Bacteria; phylum Armatimonadota; class UBA5829; order UBA5829; family DTLH01; genus JAKPFN01. The sequence goes on from JAKPFN010000138.1 coordinate 19,434, forward strand.
AAACTGAATGATTTTATCGAACTCAAGAGGCTTGATTGGAATTATTTCCCCAATCATAGACATTCCGGCGTTTCCAGGGGCACAATACACATTGGCTACACGATTACTCTGGGCTAACTTCCAAGCGAGCGCGTGTTCTCTGCCGCCGCTGCCTATCACCAGGATATTGAGGTTGTTTGGGCGCATATGACTCCTTTCTGGTAACTTGCACGGTTATTTATGCACAACTTCAGCTCTTTGGCTGATTATTATTCGTCTCTGTATCTTTCCGTATCGACAAAGTGAGCATAATGGCTGAGGAAGCCCATCTTGACTGTACCGGTAGGCCCGTTTCGTTGTTTGCCTATGATAATCTCTGCCTCTTCAACATCCTCCACGCCAATATCTCTTTGTTTGACTTTGCCAGTAGCTGGGTCAAGTCCTACTGCTTCTTCAGCATCCACTGTTTCCTTACGTTCATAATACTTAGGTCTGAAAAGGAGCATAACAAGGTCTGCTTCAGCTTCGATAGAGCCACTTTCCCTCAAGTCAGAAAGTACCGGACGCTTGTCATCACGCTGTTCGACACGTCTTGAAAGCTGAGAAAGCGCAATAACAGGCACTTTCAACTCTCTTGCCAGGCTCTTCAATGACCTTGCAATCTCTGAAATCTCCTGCACGCGGTTTTCTATATGCCTGTGCCATTTGATAAGCTGCAGGTAGTCCACGACAACAAGTCCCAATCCTCCCTGTTCAGCTTTAAGCCTTCTGCACTTCGCCCGCATACCCATAGGAGATATATCAGTCGAGTCATCTATGAATATTGGTGCCTGGAACAGTTCATTTGCTGCTCTTGATACCTTGTCTATCTCATCATCATGCAAAAAGCCAGCTCTTAGACGCTGAGACTCGACCTGTGAATGGGACGATAACATCCTGAGCGCAAGCTGTTCTTTGGACATTTCAATACTGAAGAGAGCAACTGGCTGCCGTCCTCTCATCGCTACATGGCTTGCTATATCCAGAGCAAAGGACGTCTTTCCCATAGATGGCCTTGCAGCAACAATAACCAGGTCTCCTGCTTGAAGCCCTGAAGTCATCAGGTCGATATCACGAAAACCGGTCTCCAGCCCGGAGATTATGCTCCCGTGTTCCCACTGAGCATTGAGCTTATCCCATGCTTCCATTACTACCGGGGCAATGGGTGTAAAATACTGCCCCATCCGTCGCTGTGAAACCTGGAATATGAGGTGTTCTGCTTTATCCGTGATGCTTTCTACATCAGCAGAATCATCGTAGGCCATGGCGGTGATTTCTGCTGCTGCACCAAGAAGCCTTCGGAGTATGGACTTCTCTTCAACTATTTTAGCATAATGCTCCACGCGAGCAGCAGACGGCACTTGAGAAAGCAGTGCCATTAAATACTCAGTCCCACCGACTTCATCCAGTTTGCCTCTTGACCTTAACTCTTCTTGTAGAGTTATAAGGTCAACCGGCTCATCCCGCTCATTCAGAGCGCACATGGCATCGAAAATGATGCCGTGGCTTGGCCTGTAGAAGTCGACGTCCCTGAGTAGTTCGGCAGATTTCTCAATTGCCGTTCGGTCGAGCATCATAGACCCTAAGGTAGACTGCTCGGCGTCGATATTTTGCGGAGGCACCCGCTCTAATGAAGATAATCGTTCCATACTCTAGATCAACATAGCTGGAATAGCAGGCCAACTGTCATAAACACAGTATATTTATATACAGCACCTTTGTTTCAACTATGTCAGTCGGTAACTACCTCCACTTTGAGGCCGAATCCTACGTCATGATGCAGACGAACGGGCACACTGTGCGACCCAGCGGTCTTAATCGGGTCGATAATATGGATTTTTCTCTTGTCCAAATCAATCCCTGTCTGAGCTTTTACGGCATCAGCGATGTCCTGAGATGTTATTGAACCATACAGCTTGCTTCCCGCGCCAGCTTTTGCATGGACCTGTATGGTAACCTCAGCCAGTTTGTCTGCAATCTGTTGAGCTTCAGCAATTGCCTTTTCGCCTTTCTGAGCAATTGCATCCTGCTTCTTTTTAAGCTCTTTCATATGTTGCTCATTGGCTTCTACTGCAAGGTTCTTTGGAAAGAGGAAGTTTCGCGCATAGCCTGGAGATACATTGATAACCTCATCCATCTTTCCCACGCCTTTGATATCCTGACGAAGTATGACTTTCATAGTCCCACCTACCGTTTCCTTATAATCGTTATTTGCGATACTGTATGCCTAACATGGCATCACCATCACCGAACAAGTCTTCAACCCCGACCCAAGCACCAAACTCCGGCGAAAAATCATACCTTAACTTAGTCTCAAGCCGAAGGTCATTCGGACGATACAGGTCCAGTTGCAGTGCCAGATTATCATTTAACAGCCTATCGTAACCAATACCAAGCCTGGAATCATAAAGCCCATATCTTAACGCGCTGTTTCGGTTAAGAATCTCTCCCAACTGGAGATTAAGCCCAGTGCTTTCTCCAATATCGACCAGACCTGCCCGATAAAACCTGTTACCTCTCCCTGGGAATGTATAATTGTAATCAACTCGCCAATCGCCATCCGTAATAGCGAAAGTATCAAACCTGGAACCAATTCCTGGCACTGGCCCGGCAGCAGCCGGAGATGGTTGGCGGTCACTGCCTCGTCCGCCAAGTATTCCCCCAACCCGTTCGACTATATCAGCGGCGCCTTCTGCTGCCTCACGAGCGCTTGTTATCGTCTGGCGTATATCTTCAGATATTGCCTCATCTTCAGCCAATTCTCTCAGCTTTAAACTTGCAGCTTCCAGATTTTCTGCAGCCCTTCCCGCGCTGGCAAGAGCAGCCCTTACATCTTCAATGCCTCCCTGCTCTACCGCAACTCTGATTTCCCGAGTCACCGCAGCAAAGTTTTCTGACGCAGCATTGACATTAGCCAGTGTACGCTCGATTTCGGGCTGGTTTGCCGATACCAGGCTGCGAACATCCTCAGCTAATGCAGCAGTCGTGGCGCTCGCCAGTTCCGCATTTCGAAGCGTGTTCTCAAGTGATCTCCTCATCTCAGGGTCTTCAAGTATATCATTCACAGAGCGGACTGAAGTCTGAAGCCCATTCACAAGGCTCTGGACATCTACCACCAAATCTTCTAGTCTAGGCAGTTGTGTTGACTTAAGACACTCTCCAGGCTTTATGATTTCCTTGCTTGATCCTGGAATTATCTCAACATAGTAATCTCCAACACCCACTACGGACCCGGTTGTCACTCGGACTGAGGAATCTTCAGGTATGGCATTCTCAAACCTCCGGCTGATACGCATCTCTACAAGAGCTTTTCTATCATCTGTCAGCGTGATATCTTCTACCGTGCCGATTCGGACACCAGCCATGCGGACTTCAGCACCTTTTGATAGTTTTAACACATCGTTGAATACTGCACAGATGTCATAAGTACCGGCACGAAAGCCCACACCTGATAAGAACAGAAAGATCCCTACAAGTGCAAGCAGGGATAAAATTACTACCAAACCAACCTTTGCTTCCGTTCGAAGTCTCATGTCAGATTTTTATTTAAGCGCTCTCCAACGGTTTATAATCTAATAGGACCTTCAGTGCTGCCTTCCATAAACTGCCGTACTATCGGATTATCTGTTTGCTCCATCTCTTCCTTCGTTCCAGCAGCGATAATTTTACCATGGAACAGCATGCCAATCCTGTTAGAAATATGCTTAATCAGAGGAACATCATGTGAAACGACTACAGATGTCACTCCCAACTGATCACGCATACGGACAATCAAATCGCCTATTGTCGCTGCAGTTATCGGATCAAGCCCACTGGTAGGTTCATCGTATAACAAAATTGGCGGATCGAGTGCAAGTGCTCGCGCCAATCCAACCCGTTTCTGCATTCCGCCAGATAACTGGGCAGGCATAAGGTGCTCTGTGCCTGATAAACCTACAAGCCCAAGCTTTTCAGCAACCACATCGCGGATTTCTTCTTCCGTCAACTGCCTGTGCCTTCGTAGACCAAAGGCTACATTTTCATATACGCTCAGGGAATCGAAAAGTGCTGCATACTGAAACACCATCCCAATCTTGCGCCGCACCTGCCTTAACTGCGATTCCCTTAGCCTCGATATTTCCGTGCCATCGATTATTACTTCACCGGCAGTGGGACGAATCAGTCCACCAATACACTTCAGCAGCGTGCTTTTTCCTACTCCAGACAACCCCATCACTGCAAAGGTTTCTCCACGCTCGACATGGAGGTCCAGTCTTCGGAGGATTGTCCTCCCACTTACTCGGTAAGAAATCTGATTAAGCGTAATCAAGCCATTACACCGACTCACGTCCACCAAAGAGCAAATATGCCAGGAAGAAGTTCAGTATGTAAATCAGCACTATCGAAAGAACTACAGCCCGTGTTGTAGATTGGCCGACTCCAGTCGCTCCACCACGGGTCTCCAATCCTTCAAAACATCCAACAATTGCTATCGTTGCTCCAAAGAAAAGCGTCTTCAGCAGACCGTTGATAATATCGCTAATCTCCACAAACGATTGAAGGGAGCTTATAAAACCCCCTCCTGGTACGCCGTTTATCACAGCTACAAAATAACCACCGGCAGTACCAACCACATCTGCCAGTACCGTTATAACCGGCAGCATAATAACTGCCGCAACCAATCTTGGAACTACCAGATACTGCACCGGGTCCACAGCAAGAGCACGAAGAGCATCCACTTGCTCGGTTACCTTCATACTCCCTATTTCAGCAGCCATAGCGCTGCCTGCTCTTGCTGCCACAACTACAGCAGTCAATACAGGTCCAATCTCGCGAGCTATTGAAAGCCCTATTCCACCTCCAACGAGCGTTCCGGCAAACCCATAGGTTACAAGCGTTTGTGCAGAATAGAGGGCCAATACCATGCCTGAAAAGGTTACTGTTACGAGCACGATTGGAAGTGATGCAACTCCGATAGCGGACATCTGGTTAAACGTCTCTCGCACATCGATCGAAGCCCTGAGCACATAGCCCAATGCTCTACCTAAAAGAGACGTAGCACCGCCAACAAAGGTGAAAAACTTATCGAGGGTGCGATAAGTCAGCTCGCCAGGAACTGCGACAGCAGCAGTAAGCTCATCTCCCACTTCCTGGATTATTTCGCTGACAGCCTCGCTGCGAGGCGTTCGTTCTCTAGGTTCATCCTGTCTCATAGCCCGCCCCGTCGCGTTGAACTAACCTCAATGGCCAAGTCAGTATACCTAAGCAAGGTTCCACTGTCAAGATTGAAAAAACTCCCTGTAAAACTGCTTTTCATGGAGTTTGATCACCTCTATGACCAGCCAATTCCAGACCCATAACAGGTAATCTTGGGAGAATAGCAGAAAGAGTAGGACAAATTACCTTATCCATTGGACTTTAGAAGTTCCACTGCTGCAGCCCCTGCAGCAGAAGCTGCAAGGAAAAACTCAGGATCATCGTTAAACCAACGGCCCATCGTCGATAGTTTAATCCCCTTATCAACACACTCACGGATGCCCGGTGTTCCATCAAAAACTCTTACCCTGTGCTTGTAAGTAATAGCTGTACGTTTAATCTGCTCTTCCAAAACAAGGAGCTTCATTTCATCGATCATGGGCAGTGGTAATATCGCTGGTGTTAACGCGACCTCAGCCAGTGCGGTTAGAGTGTGGTGGCTGATACCCTGGTGTCTTGGTCTTGGATCAGCAAAGCTTATCCGAGAAACTGCAATGGCAGCACCACCGAGAGTGTTTACAGCATTTATTATCTCGCCTTGCTCAATCCCGGAAAAACCGTATTTCGTGCCAGTTCCAACGTTTCCCGGCCCTTGGCAAACAATGCAAACATCCGCCTTAGCCACTGTTTTAGCAGCTATGAGGGCTGTATGTACATTGACAGTCTCTATATCGCCGCCAAAAGCCTGCCCTGCGGTAATTGTTATATCCAGCAAACCAGCCTCTTTAAGCTGCTGAACTAACCGGCTGAAAGCAATCGGAAGCGCTGCCGAGTCTGTCATTACATAAGCCACCCGCACATTGGGTTTTGCCAAACGCTTCACCGCTGCTGTTGCAGGTGCAAGTTGGCTGTGAAGTTGCCCTACAATCACCGGCATCCGATCAAGTGAGGTAAATGAATCGATTTCAGCTTTGTCAGGGCTGTCATCTTCCTCGACCGCAAGCACAGACTGCTGCATTGGAGTATACCTGAGTTTCATTATGTGTCCGGGGCCAGGCTCTAAGTCTTCCTGTGGCCGTGATAAGTTCATCATAACAAAATGGAATCCACCAGTACCGAGCGAAAGCGATACTGCCGTCACATTAAGTATCACTTCATCGCCAACCTCCGGCACAGGTGTGAGATTGGTGTAAGCAATCGCTTTGGATTTCTCACCACCAATCTCGACCTCAAGTTCAACCGCTCCCGGCCTCTCAGCCAGTATTCTGGTTACAACTCCGACTGCCTTCTTAAGCATGACTAATGCTTAGTGCTTTCTCTGATTAATGCCAGAGCAAATTCCGATGCTTTTACGAGTTCAGAGATGGCAATATGCTCATCCTTGGAATGTGCTCCTTCGTAACCAACGCCGACTACTACAGCTTTTACACCTTTTTCGTTGAAGATATTGGCATCACTGCCGCCGCCGCCGTTTACCAACTGAGGCTCGATCCCTACTGCCTTACCTGCCTCCATCGCCAGTTTAACTGGATCATCATCCACAGTCCATCGGTAAGTCGTATACTCACGTTTTACGCCAATCTCTACATCCGCGCCTATTTCACGGGCTGCATCGTGGAATGTCTTGACCATGTGCTCGACCTGCGCTGCCAGTTGGTCTTCATTCCTGCTTCTTGCCTCAGCTCTGATCTCAACGTAATCCGGAATGATATTCCTGGCTTTCCCGCCATTGATTGTGCCTATATTGGCCGTTGTCTCAGGGCTGATCCTGCCGAGTTTCATATTCGCAATTGCACGGCTGGCAGCAATTATCGCACTTACCCCAGCTTCAGGGTTGATTCCGGCATGACTTGCCTTGCCATAGACCTTTACCAGGATATTCTCATGAGAAGGCGCCGAAACCACTACTCCGGCTACAGGTTTCTCAGTATCGAATACATAACCTACATCCGCGTTGATTCTCTGCGGTTCCATTTCCTTCGCGCCCATCAGCCCGATCTCTTCTGCAACGCTATACAGGAGTTGAATGCTTCTAAACGGCACATTTTGCTCTATTGCTGCTCGGACTGCCTCAAGAGTAGCAGCTATTCCTGCTTTACAGTCCGCCCCGAGGATCGTTTTGCCATCAGAACTAATCACACCGTCATCCGAAATGACCGGTTTCAAGCATTCTGTCGGCTCTACGGTATCCATATGAGCAGAGAAGAATATGCGAAGCCCCGTATCTGAGGTTCCTTGCTTTGTGGCAATCAAGTTTCCGGTGTTTCCGCCGATTTTCTCCCCTGTGTCGTCTTCGATAACCTGAAAACCCAGTTCTTCCAGCTTCGGTTTGAGATAATCAGCTACTCCTCGCTCATTTCTAGACGGACTGTTGATTTCAATCAAATCAAAAAACGTTTGAAGCAGTCTTTCTTTGTTGATCATTAACTTTACCTCGTTATTGTCACCTTTGACAGGCCGCGCGGATGATCCGGATCAAGCCCACGGGTCGATGCCAGATACTGCGCGAATAGCTGACCGACCACAATGTAGATAATTGGCGCTAATAGATCGTCAACCTTCACCGGAATAGCAATCCGAGTGGTTGCCATTGACAGTATTTCCGCGCTATCGGAAATCACAATCAATTCAGCTCCCTTTTTCTCTAGTCTGCGGGCAATATCCATCATGGAGTCGAACCCTGGACCTTGCGGCGCATAAAGGAAGCAGGGAGCGCCTTCATCAACAATTGCAATAGGGCCATGAAGGAAATCCGAAGACGAAAACGGCTCGACTGTCACATAATTAGTCTCTGCAAGCTTCAATCCTGCTTCGAATGCGGTAGCACGGCTGATTCCTCTGGCAAGTACAAAGCACTCTTCCATATACCGATACCGCTCTGCACGGTCTGCAATAGTAGCTTCGCAGCTCTTCAATACTTCAGTTATCTGCGCGGGTGTAGCCATCAGGCCATTTATCAAATCCTCACGGCCGGCCAGGGTAGCTGAAAGCAGCGCAATGGCTGCGAGAGTTGTTGTGTAAGTCTTTGTAGCTGCTACACTTCGCTCAGGGCCAGCATGGCAAAGAATCGTATAATCTGCTGCCTTTGTTATGCTCGAACCTGCCTCGTTGGTGATAGCAACCGTGAGAGCGCCAAGTTCTTTCGATCTCTGCAGGCATTCTATAACATCCGCTGCCTGACCGGACTGTGAAATCCCGATCACCAGCGAGTTCTCCAGATTGGGCCTTGCATTGTAAAGCGTAAAAACAGACGGTGCTGCAAGCGAAGTCGGCATTCCGTTTACTATCTCGAAGATATACTTGCCGTAAGTAGCGGCGTTATCTGAGGTTCCACGAGCAGCAAAAACTGCCAGATTGATTCCCCGGTTTTTTATCTCCTCTGCGAGTTTTTTGATGCTCTCTCTCTCAGCGGCAATCAGCTTTTTAATAGCTTCCGGCTGTTCATGGATTTCGTCAAGCATGTGGGACATTGTGATTTCTCCTATCTATCCGGCAGATGTACTCTCACCTGCCGCTATATTCAAAACAAAAAACCAACCGCCGCATATTTTACGATACATAAAGGCAGCTAGTCAAAATGGCAGCATAAAACCAGTCTAGAATCCGTCTACAGGGTAAAATATTGTCTCCTGCTTCGGAAACAGTACAGAAAGCGGATTTGTGCTATCTAACCCAGACACAACTTCCTGAGCCGGTTTATAACCGAACACTAGGCTTAACAAACCTCTGTGATCGAGTTCAATCCACTCATCTGCCTGCTCATCAACCATCACAACTCTGCCGGGTGATGTATCCAGTGTAACTACTCCATACTCCGTTGAGATGGTAATCCGGCCTGAGTGAGTCAATCCGGCGCTACGGCGCGCGAGTTCAGGTAGGATTTTCATAAAGAGCGATTGCAGATCGATAACACGAAGCATCATCCCTGTATGAAGCCGTGAGGTAAAACCCGTTGCGATACTATCAATTGCAGTATTGATCTCAGGTCTTTTTGGCAGTCTATATACAACATCTTCTGACTTGGAATCCACAGCCTTCAACCATGCAGCTTGTGCAAGCGCAAGAAGCGCAAACTCATGACCAGCCTTGCAAGCCATTTCGGAAATTGCATACGACTTTCCATACTTATGGCCCAACAAATACGCCTTTATGTCCTTATCAGCTTTGGCTACCCAGATGTCGTAGTTACTGCTTCTCGGATCAACAGCGAATCCCGACCAATACGCAAGTGTTCGCACTACAGGAAACACAGCAAGAGAATTATAATCGTTGTATAACGTTACTATTGCATCGGCATCTTCAGAACTATACGGCCTGATATCATACGGCAAACTCATCTGCGGCACTTCAGGCTTCAGCTTGCCCACACCGTGAGTATTCTCTATCGTGACATAGGCAACTTTCTCATAAAAGGCATTAATACCGGTGAAGAGCATCGAGAAGTCCATACGCTCGTTTATCATCACATCAATGGCGCTCTTCATCGTTTCCGATGAGTAACCTCTGCCCCTAAACTCAGGCGGCGTACCTACGTTGGCAATTCCACCCATTATAAGAGTCGCTGCACCATACCTGACTTCGCGGCGGCAAATCTGAACGATACTTACAATCTGACCTTCATCTTCGCACACTCGGGTATATTCCGGTTTGAACCACGGATCGCCATCAAAGTATCTTCTGAAGTATTCCCTGGGGGTATGTTCAAAAGACTTGTCCCAGACATCCAGGCAGGCTTCGATCTCATCAGGTCTCATACTGCGAACGATCATCTTGACCGGAACTCCTTTTCCACAACGGGAAAGGCTTCAAGAACTGCCTGGGTAAGAGGACAGCTGCCGTTCAACCCACAGATTTCAGCTAAAGCAGCCTCTGTGCCTCTGTTTTCAACCAAATCCCTTACTATGTGGGCAGTCGGATCATCCGGTGGGTCAAAAAGCAACCCAGCAGCAATCCCTTTGCATACATTCTCAGGAAAAATCCCCTGCTCAAGCGTAAATTTCGCTGCTCCAATCAATCTGTCTTCCGGGCTAAGCTTCCTCAATGGGTCTCTACCGACTCTCGCAACCTGATCTCCAAGCGCAATGTTACCAAACCGCTCAATCAAATCATCGATATGGGCCTTATGCTTCTCAGGATCGAATCCATACCTCTTGATAAGCGCAGCGCCGGTTTCTGAAAGCGCCGCAAGTGTAGTATTACGAACCAGGTCATCGCGCATGGCCTGATACATATACTCATACCCTCGCAAATAGCCCAAATAAGCTGACACCGCATGGCCGCAGTTATGGGTAAACAGCTTGTCATCCACGTAAGCCTGGAAATTCTCGCACGGCTCCACTCCGACAATCTCCGGTACAGCACCTATAAATGCAGTTTTGTCCACTGGGAGTCTTTTATATGCCTCAACAATCACAAGCAGCGGATCTTCCTGCCTTTGTTCATCGGTCATAAAGGGAACCATGCGAGCAACTACTGACATCACAAAGCCTACATTGGAAGATAGATACTCCTGGTGTGCTTCAGGAAGCAGTTCTAGAACCTTTTCCTGCAGGAATCTGTCAGCATGCGCCATGTTCTCGCAGATGATTATATTCAGAGGTTCACTGTTCCCGGACTCAGCTCTTTTCTGGATACCTTGAGCCAGGGCAGGTGCAATAGCAGGCAAAACATTCACGCCAACGGCAGTACAGGCAATATCGGTAGTTGCTAACTCGCTGGATACAGCTTCTATATCCCGGCCATTTACGCATCTAACATTGGAGATCGGGATATCCTCGGGGTTTTCTGATGCAATTCGTATCGTATAGCAGCGCTGTTCGTTCAGAAGCCGGACTACATCAGGAACCACATCCACAAATACCACTTCATAACCTGATTCGTGAAATAACTGCCCTATGAAGCCGCGGCCGATGTTTCCAGCCCCGAACTGTACTGCTTTTTTCAACCAATAACCTCCTGACCTTCTCCTTCGAAATCTTTGAACGCGCATGGCAGGCATTGATCGAGCGACTTCATTTGAACGCTGCCATCAGTGCCTGCAGCAATAATCAAAGGCGGTTCTTTACCCGAAAACTCTTGAATAACTTGTAGACAAGCTCCGCATGGAAATACTCCGCCGTTTGAAAAGACAGCTACAGCCGCTATCTCCCGCTCTCCAGAAGCAGCCATGTTCCCCACAGCCACTCTTTCAGCGCAAATCGACAGGCCATAAGATACATTTTCTACATTACAGCCTGTAAATATCTTCCCGTTCGTTGTAAGCACCGCAGCACCAATTCGAAACTTAGAGTACGGTGCATAAGCCTGTTTACGGGCATCTGATGCAGCACGGATAAGTTCTTCAGTACGTTGCTGTATATTGTTGTGCAAGTATTCGCCCATATCTATAACACACTTCAGTGGATTGGACACCTGACACTTACTTCAGCGTCACAACAGTCGCCCCGGAACCTCCCTCGGCCTGTTCACCAAGTCTGTAACTCTCAACAGCAGGATGGTCTTTCAAAAACTGCCATACAGCATTCTTCAAAGCGCCTGTGCCCTTGCCGTGGATGATCCTCACCTTCGTCAATCCGGCTGCATGAGCTTCATCCAGATACTTTTCCAGGTTATGAAGCGCCTGCTCTGCCCGCTCTCCAATTAATTTAAGCTCAGGTGAGACATTTATTGCTTTTGTAAGGGTGACACTCATCCCGGTTGGCTCCGGTGAACGGGCTTCTTTTTTTGGTTTCACGCCTTTTGGCAGTGGGCGAAGAGATGAGACCGGCACATTGATCCTCATTGCGCCAATCATAACAGTAGCTTCAGAATCTTTTACTTCACTAACCAGAACGCCGTCCTGATTGAATGTAACGATCCGCACTGGATCGCCTTTCCTGAAGACATGTCCTTCCTCAACAGGCAGTTCTTCGATCTCAGGTTCTGTATCGAGTACGACTTCCTCATGAATCTTCTCGATTGATTCCCTGACCTCTCGCTTTATCCGTTCAGAACGCTTACCTTCCCTGGTAACCTTTGTGAGTTCAGCAAGACTTCGTTCCAACCGCTTTGTATATTTATCGATTACCTGTTTTCCTTTGGAACGGACTTCATCCTCAACTCTTGCACGTGCAGATTCGAGCTTCTTGAGCTGTTCTTCGTAATGCTTACGAAGTGCTTCTGCCTCCATAGCATCTTTTTTCGCTTCACGGCGCTCTTCCTGAGCTGCGCGATGGCTCTCTTCTATCTTGCGGATGATCTCGTCTGTTCCATCTCGACGGCCTGCCATCGCTTCTTCAGCCTTCTTGATTATATGCTCCGGCATACCAAGCCGCTGGGCTATGGCAAACGCATTGCTGCTTCCTGGAACACCTACCATTAATCGATAAGTCGGCCGCAATGTCTCCGGATCGAACTCAACAGAAGCATTTTGTATCCCATCATGAGTAAATGCGAATTCCTTCAATTCCCCATAATGAGTAGTTGCTACTGTTCTTGCTCCCTGACTGAGTAGATACTCCAAGATAGACTTGGCAAGCGCAGCGCCTTCTGCAGGATCAGTGCCTGCACCAAGCTCATCGAACAGCACCAATGCATTTGGCTGGATAGACTTCACTACCCTCACGATATTCCGTACGTGGGATGAAAACGTTGACAGCGACTGCTCTATACTCTGCTCATCGCCGATATCAGCAAAAACCTGATCGAATACCGCTACTTCAGTGCCTACTCCCGCTGGAATATGCAGTCCTGACTGCGCCATCAGCGTAAGCAGCCCGATTGTCTTCAATGTAACGGTCTTTCCGCCAGTATTCGGACCTGTAATGAGCAAAACATGGAAGCGCCTGCCCAGTTCGACATCGATTGGCACTACATCACCAGATAGAAGCGGGTGCCGTGCCTGGACGAATCTCAACCAGCCATTACGGTTCAATATTGGTTCAGTTGCATTTTGTTCAAGGGATAAACTGGCCTTTGCTGTAACAAAATCAATATGACCAAGTACCTCTATCGTGCCGAGCGCTTCTTGAGCTTCCTTACCGATCATCTGGCTGAGCTGCACAAGTATTCTCTCGACCTCTTCCCGTTCCTTTGCGGCCAACTGTTTGAGGTCATTTCCCAGTTCAACTACTTGCTCAGGCTCGATGAAAACCGTAGCACCCGACGCGCTGGCATCATGAACGATTCCCCTTACTTGCGAACGATACTCAACCTTGACTGGGATACAATACCTGTCGCTTCGCTGAGTGATTACAGGTTCCTGAATAGCGGTGCGATATTGAGAAGACTGGATAATCGAGTTCAACCGCTCCATTATCCTCGAATGTTTGATCTTCAAGTCGGAGCGGATGCGCGCCAGTGTTGCGCTTGCTGAATCAAGCACTTCTCCGTTTACGCTAATAGACTGACTTATGCTTTGTTCGATCTTCTCAAAGACTCCAATCTTCCCGGCTATCTCTCCAAGAAGCGGAAGTGTTTCTTTTTGCTTGAGTAAAAACGCCCGCAGCCGCCGGCCAGCCCCAAGAGTCTGTGCAACATCCAATAGCTCAGTAGGATTCAACATCGCGCCCAGTTCTGCCTTACTAATAAGCGGGCGAACATCAGATATTCCGCCAAGAGGCATAGAACCGTGAGACTGAAGGACTTCCCGTGCCTCTGATGTCTCAGCCTGCATCCTTTGGATCCATTCAAGATCCACCTGAGGAACAAGTGCGAGAGCGCGTTCCTGTCCAAGCGAACAGGCTGCATGATCCGCAAGTATATTCAATATCTTTTCAAACTCAAGAACCTTGAGTGTATGTTTCTCCATTGCAGTTCAATTATACCAAAGGGGGATGTCACGAGCAAGGAAGCTGGCGAGCGGGTTATAACTAAACGGCAGCTAGAATCACAAACGATGGCTCGAGATTGCTGGCTCAGGCCATCGTAATTCACTTCTCTGACTACTATTCAAATAATCGACTAATAACAACCAGTTGATATTATATGGTTATTTTTCCTTATGATGTTTATGCTCTTCAGAACTCTCGACTACAATGTGAATCTCAGGTGATTCTTCTTCCATCTGCTGCTCCACACCAGAAACCATTCCGCCTTCATGTTTCACCCTGACTTCGTCGAGCTTTCCAGCTCTACCCAGGTTGTCCAGCACTAGAGGCGTAATCACTTCATCCTTATGAAGGATGACATCACCTGCATCATCTATGACATCAGTAGCCGATATTTTTCCTCTCAAGAAGTCCTTCTGAGCAGACTCAGCTCTACGTCTGGCAGCTCTATCAGCCGCACTACGAGTAGACTCTGTAAGATCACTCCATGCAGCAGAAACACGATTGCGTGTTTCTGTCCAGAATGTCCCAACACCACTGCGGGATCTCTCTCCTACAACCGCACTGACCAATCTACCCATTACGCCTGCATCTCTGACTTTTGCCAGTATCTCATCAGTGATTTCTGTTCCTCTTGAGACTATGACATTCCCTTCATTATCTACAATGTCTCTGGGAACTCTTTGCCCCTTTAATTGCTCACCGGTAATCCCATAGGCACGTTCGCGAGCAGCCCCATAACCGGCAGCAGCCGTTCCAACACCAGCCGCCATAGCTACCTGATGCATCTTATCTGCTGCAATTGCCTTATTAATCACCTCATCATCAATCACTTGACCTCTGGACAAAATCAGATTGCCCTCATTATCTCTAACATTCTGTCCGGCAACACGTCCTTTAGCAAGTTTTATCTCTTGTTCGCGAGTATACTCACTTACTCGGATGCGTGCTTCTTCATATCCGGCAGATGTTGCACCAACACCAGCAGACATTGCCACCTGGTGCATCTTGCCAGATGCAACTGCCAGATCTATAACATCATCATCGATTATCTGTCCCTTAGCAACAATCAGATTACCTTCATCATCACGGACATCATGCCCTGCTGTACGGCCTTTAGACATCCGTATTTCCTGTTCCTGGGTATATTCGGACACTCGACCACCGTACTCACGTGCCCGCATTACAGCTGCCTGATATGCTCCGACAATTCCCCCCGGTTCCTGAGTCTCAAGCATAATCTCTGTCTCATCAGGCACTATCATAGCATCTTCGCCAACCAAAACTGACTCAGGTGTAGCAACATAACCTCTGCCTGCTCCAATGTCTTTAGTTATTCCTCCAGAAACCTCATAACTGATAGATTTTCCGGTACTTCTATCTATCAGAACATCAGTGATTGTGCCAAGGTAATTGCCGCTTTGGGTAATTACCTTCTTACCTGGAAGGCTGCCTTTCTGCGGCAGACGACGAATATCTTCGCCTGCTTCTTTTTCGGTTATAAGAATACCTTCGTTCTCGATCATGATTGCATCGCGACCGATGCTTTTGATCCTTTCATACGGCAATATACGCCTGTCAGGTGAGATCAACCCCGGCTCTTCCAGTGTAAGAGCCAACAACCGGCTGTGCTCACCATCGTATACAACATCTTTAACTGATCCGATCCTCTTCCCTTTCTGGACTGAATAAATCGGCATCCCAATAAAGCTGGTAGTCTTTTTACCTTTTACCAGATCTTGCTTTTCCATATCGTCACCTCTTACCACGACACTACCCGACCGCGCCTTGTGCCGGTAAAAAGCATCTCAACAAACACTGCCAGAACAATCGCGCCGATTACTGCCCATATAAAGAACATTGCCAGTGCTGATACAGTGGCTACGGCAATGTACGGAGCAACAACAAAGGCGCCGATTATTGCTCCTATCACTCCTGCAATCAGAGTAGCAAAAATCGAAGCTCTTTGCGCGAATCTCATCACTGCATGAATTATAAATCCGACCACAAGGCCGATAGCTATCACAATCAACCAGGTCAGCCAGTATTCCATCAATCAACACCTCCTATTTTGGTGTCATATCCATAAAATTCTGTACCCAAAAACAGATGTGTGGAAACCGGTCGTAATCCGTAATCAAATTTAAGCTCAACCTTGACGCAACCTGATGGCTGGTGTAGACTTGCAGTTGAGATAACTGCCGTGTAAACAGGCTAAGAAAGCTGGGGTAAATACTTGTCCCAAATAACCAAATCGTATTCCAAACGCTGCAGTCAAAGCATTATGATGCCGCAAACGATAGTCATTATGCTATTTGTTTTGTCAATAGCCTTCACTACAACTCCAACAAGCGCGCAGCAGCCCAATCAATCAAATGCAAATGTGCCAGATGTTATGATTGTTGTTGTATCAGGTGTGCTTCCTTTTGATGGCATAAGCTATACTTACAACAGCGCTGTAGAAAAGAGTGTTGCCGAAGCGGATTTAAGGACTATCCTGGAAGAAACTAAATGGCAGGCTGGCGATATAGAAATATCCACATCAGGCACTCCGCAAATGACTTCAGTTGAGTTCACTGTAAATGGCGCTGTGGACTGGAGTAAAGGTGCGCTTTATATAGAGCCATTTATTCTGGCATTCAAGAGATATGACTTGATTCAAATCAATTACGGTCTTCCCGGTACATTCCCATTCCGTTCACTGCGTGACTACAACGATAAATACGTAGATATCAAATGGTCGTCTGGGAACACTGCGCACAGTTATACAATCAGAATAAAGGACCATAACTTCGAACGGCTGAACCTTCCACTGACTGTCGAACCGCCTGGAGAGTCTACGGACGAGGAATCAACAAGTGCTCAGGCACGTGGAGGCGGACGAACAATCTGGCTCGGACTTATTATTGCCCTAATAGCTGGAGTTATTGTTTTTGTCATAGTCAGTCGTAAAACTCAGAGATGAAAGGAGTAATCGAGTTTAGATATGGAACTTAAAGAGTTAGCTGCGTTGGCTGCTGATAGAAGGGCTTCTGACCTTTTTATTAAGGAAAATGCACCACCCACTCTACGCGTCGATGGAAAAATTACCCCGACCGAACTGCCAAAACTTACAGCAGCAGATACGCGAGAACTTGCTTATGGTGTCATGAACCATGAACAGATTGGCCGTTTTGAACGCAGGCATGAAATGGACCTGGCTTTTACCATAGATGGTATTGCCCGTTTCCGATGCAACGTCTACCAACAACGCGGCAGTATTGGTATGGTTCTTCGTATCATTCCGCTCCAGATATATTCTCTGGATCAGCTTGGAATGCCGCCGGTTGTTGCTGACCTTTGTAGACAAAAACAGGGACTGGTACTTCTTACTGGACCAACCGGATGCGGAAAATCTACCACACTTGCTGCAATGATCGACCTTATCAATAGTAACCGCCGGTGTAACATTGTTACGGTTGAAGACCCTATCGAATTTGTTCATGAAGACAAATTATCCATCATCAATCAGCGTGAGATCGGAATCGATACAGACTCATTCCTTGAGTCTCTGAAATACGTTGTAAGACAAAGCCCTGACGTTATCCTAATTGGTGAAATGCGAGACGTCGAGACTATGAACACCGCGCTCCAGGCTGCTGAAACAGGCCACCTGGTCTTCTCTACAGTCCACACAACCAGTGCAGCCGAGACTATGGAAAGAATTATCAACATGTTCCCGCCGCACGATAAGCAGCAGATTTGTCTTCGCTTGTCTACATCTGTCAAGGGAATCATTTCTCAGAAACTCATCGCAAGAGCAGATACTGTGGGACGAATCGCGGCGATCGAGATCATGGTCGGCAATCCTACGGTCAATAAGTTGATTGAAGAAGGACGGTCAGGCCAGATATACACTGCAATCGCAGACGGCGCTTTCTGGGGTATGCAGACTATGAACCAGTGTCTGTGCAAATACTACAAGGCTGGATTGATATCAGAAGAAGACGCCCTGGCTAATGCAGGCAACCTCACAGAACTCAAACAGATGATCCGCAGGCCATAACAATCACTAACAGCGGAACATGTTATTTTTATAGCCCGGAGGTCAAACCTTCGGGCTATCTTGTCTTCATAGCATATTCTTCGTAATCCATCTATCCAGCGCCCATATTAATGCCTGCTTGATTGCTATATCGCGACATTATAGCAGTAATTATTCCTAAATCTCGACAATTACCTGGTAATTACTGCTCAGCTATGCTAATATATACCTGAGGCTGTATCGGATGAAAGGCAACCAAGGAGGGTGAAATGAGAATCCTACTAGCTATGGTGGTACTGGTCAGCATTGCCATCGGTGCAAGTGCGGCCACCGAGCCCGGTACTATCATCACAACTTCTGCCAGTATGGCATATAGAGACTCCACAAGCCAGCAAATGCATTCGTCAACGAGTAACACGGAAAATGTCCTCGTTGTTCCTAACAACCCTGATCCTGTTTTTATGGCTGTCCGTTCACTATATATCGGCCCATCTACCGTTGGCCGGAATGTAAAACTGGCTGGCCGGATTTTTAAGGATACAGATGGACAATACTGGCTTGATGACGGTTCCGTTCTCTCAGAAAAAGATGCGACCGGAAAAAGTTATCTGCAAAAGCTGTATTGTAAAGTGTCTTCTGTCTTTGTTACAGAATCACAGCTTGCTGCCTGTACCGACTGCACAGTCGTAACCGGCATTAGCCAGACTGAAGCTGATGGTACACCAATAATTATCCCTGCCGATGATGCTTCCCTGCAATCTCTTCAGCAGTAGGCGTACATCAGATAATCCCACAGAGGTTAAGCGAAAGGAAAGAAAGTGGAGACCGGCACCGAGTCCAAGAACCTCGGTGCCGGATTTATTTTGTCCAGATAGTCTGCCAGATGAGGCTCAATCTAACGACAATTAGCTGCGATTCCCATTTAGCATAACCAGTATGTCAAATGTCACTGAGGCAGCCCAGTGCAGCACAAAACAAGGTAGAAATGACTTCGCTCTGAGTGCAAGCAATCCCAGTATAATGCCGGTAACAAATGAAGCCATCAGTTCAAGCGGCGGTTTATACCAATGTAAAAGCCCAAAAGCTATAGCTTGAAGAATAACAGTCGGCCATTTTATGCTTCTAAGAAGACCAAACAGGAGATACCCCCTGAAATAGAACTCCCAACAGAACATATAAAGCCCATAACTGACCCATCCATAAAGAAGTGCCGTCATATCGCCTGATGGGAACATACCGCCACCCATGAAGGAATGAAAATGACGAAAAATCGGATAATAGTCCTGAAAACTCTCAAGCCTTGCGAATGGGATGAAGCCAACTGCAACTAAGGCAAACATCGCAAGGGAAATCTTCCACACGCGGCACGATTCACCTATCCCAAAGCCGAAATTCGATGGTTCTTCTCTAAAAAGAAAGAATATGACCATCAAGGGAGCAAACAATAGCGCCAGCACATTCCCCACAATATACAGTTCGTAGTGTCCCTGAGTATTCAGCCTCCACAACACAAAGAATAAAAGTGTGCCTGTGATGGCTGTTATTATCGATACGAACCTGTCGTGCCTTTTGCCTTTTGTTCCTGTCAACTCGTTATTGGACTTCATCGTGTTCTTTCATAATCTGGTGTCATTGCTCCTAACGTATGGTTTGCGACTTTGAAGAAGCAAGAAGTATCCAACCTATCCCAGCCAGTGCTAAACATATAACTACTATCGCTGCCTGCTGGGCCTGGAATATCTGAAATGCCAAAACTGATAAAATGGCCCAAGTAAATCCGATTGCATAGTAGCCGAGCCGCTTTTTCCCTGTATCCGTTATCTTCCAGACTATGTTTGAACTATAGACCAACGGCTGACGGCACGTTCTGCACAAAGTAGCTCCCCAAAGGTTCTTGGAAAAGCAGTTCCTGCACAGAATCGTTTTGGAATCTCGAAGATCCCGTTCTTCCTGCCACTGCCGGAGCTTTTGAGCCTCTGTAAGCGCGGTCGGAGCCATCTGCACCACCAGTTCCATAGCAGCAATAGCGCTATCCAGTTCACCAAGCTTGTAATAAGCCTCTGCTAGCATCGTCCGAGCCGCTATATTCCTGGGATCAGCCTGTATTGCCAGTTCATAGTCACGGATTTTTTCCAGATAATACTGGCGGAGGCTAAACTTCTGGTTATTATAGATCACCCAGGCTACTGAGGCGATAATCGGTGTTAATACTATCAGTATAGGGCCTATGCTCTTTTTGCTGCTGACTATCACCAACCCGAAAACCAGCCCGCCATAAATAACGCTGAGTGCCAGGAACTCCATACCGCTTACGAGGCCGTCTACCCACCATTTACTGATGATATAGACAACAAATACGGCTGCGATGATGCCTATGAGAATAAACATTCGTTAGCCCAATCTATTTCTTAGGATCAAGAGCTATTTCCTGTATATCAATCTTTATATGTGTATCAATCTCTCCGGAGACATTAGCTGTTGAAGTCCCTGATGGAGTCTCGGGGCCCTTGTTTGCCACTTTTACCGTCATCTCTGCATGAGACTTAACAAGTTTACCATTACTAAGCAGGAAGTTACCTACAGCGAAGCCGCTGGATGTATAGTTTTCACCTGCAGGCGGAATTACGGCAATATCCATTCTGATTCTTGCAGTCTGCTGGCCTTTTACTTCCTCTAGAGCCTCTAATTTATATGTAAGCTCATATTTTTCCTTGCTTGGAGGCAGGACAACGGTCTTTTTCCACGTATCTCCCGGCTTTAAATCTCCGACCGGCGCATTTATTCTAAACAGTAATATTAGATTACGGGAGTTGACCCCAGGCAGCTTTGTGCTTGATTCATCTGAGTTGAGAAGCCTGATAATCTCCCCATTTTCACCTATAAATACAGTTGTTTTGCCAAAAAACTCGTTGGGAAGCTCAGTCCGTTGGCCTGCGATCATTGCAGACGCTCGCTCCGTAGTCATTATCGTCTGTGTGACATCAGCTTCAGGTGTGGATTCAGTCTTAAACAGAACGGAAAGGTCGAGAAGCAGATCGAGAGGCATTGGTTCTGATGCACCTGGAAGTGTTGTCTTACCGGAAGCCTGAACTTTGATATTATATCGGCTGATATCGCCTCGATTCATCACCTGAACAATACTCACAGTGCGCTCAGGTTCAACAACATCCTCGGCAACTGCTGCTGCAACCATACATAATACAACAATTATCAGTGCAACATGCCTTATCATCATCCTTATCCCTCGTTTCGCGTAAACTTCGGCACCGCCGATTGCGTTAATTATACTCAGACGCAATATTACGGTCAAACTGGCATAACACAAATATATATACGAACCTTAAGGTCTGATCTTACAGTTAACTACTGAGTTTTATAAATTATATTCTGAACTAGCTCGGCTGGTTTAACCTGCTCTTATCGCAGGTATAAATGTTAATAGATTTGATGTCTGTAGTCAAAGGCAGGGTGTGAGATTAGATGCTTATCAGAATTGTACCAATAGCCTTAGCAGTATCAGTAGCTATAGGAGTGCTGGCAGAGCTTGCTTTCACCAGGTCTAGAACCTTTACTATTACCTCAGCACTCACTGATGCGGAAACAGCTACCATAACAATCGTAGGGACGGTAACACCACACGGACAGAATAACTACATCCTTGAGGATAAAACAGGAAAGATCGAACTCCAGACCTGTCCATCCTGGTATCGGCGTATTCTTCTAGACCATAATGAAAAAG
The DNA here is from genome assembly GCA_029551395.1 of Armatimonadota bacterium. Lineage (GTDB taxonomy): Bacteria > Armatimonadota > UBA5829 > UBA5829 > DTLH01 > JAKPFN01. The sequence goes on from JAKPFN010000138.1 coordinate 41,197, forward strand.
TCGCCGTGACAGGTGCCATAATAAAAAATAACAAACCGCCGGAAGGAACTCTTTATTCCCTTGCTGTCTTCAAAATAGAGAGACAAGGAAAACCTGAGATAGTCCTTCGCAGAAAACCCGGAAAGCCGCCTTGGGTATCCAGTGCTTATATACCTCGATAACTACAGAGATGAGGTTAACGAAACATTAAATCGCAGATAACTATCCTGTGGTCCGAGTAATTTGTTCTCTTTGCAACAACCGCTACTGCTTTCAGGTCATCACTCACCCATACCTGATCATACCTAAGCACCGGCAATTCATTAAGGACTGTGTTTCCCCAACCTAGTCCTCCTTCATCGAAGGTATCATGCAACCTGGGACGAAGTGGACTGAACGCACTATCTCCTCCCGGAGCATTGAAATCACCGCCAACTATCACTGGAATGCTTCGAGGCAGCTTGTCTATGTGCTGGGCTGTTTGTCTGACCTCTTCCCGGCGTTCTTTTCTCTTAGCAGTATTGGCTCTCCAGTAGCCAGAAGACCACAAACCGATACCAACATCAGGAGGCTGGAAACGAACACTCAGCACATTCAATTCCGGTCCTGACTTGAGCTTTACCTTTGCTCCGGTAAATGACGACCATCGCCGATTTTTAGCTGAATGTTCTGCTGCCTCACCTTTAACAATGATACTTCCATCCGTTCCCCAGACTACGGCAGCATCATCTCCAAACAGTTTTTCTGCCAGCCGTAAAACATCCATCTGGCTCGGGGATTCCTGTAGCAGCACAATATCAGGATTATATTGGGTAACCTCAGCCGCAGCAAGAATACTTCCTCCAGCGCAGTTAAGTGTAACGACTCTTACAGCTTCACCTTTACTTCTGGCTGCTGCAAATTGCTCAGAAGTCATTGCTGCGCGTCTCAGAAGTGACCACGATTCCTCAGATGCAGTGCCCAGGTAAATCAACCACAAGAGTCCCACACAGGCTGCTGCTTTAAGGTTCTTCCTGCTTGTGCCCAATCCGAGCAGCAACATTCCAGGCAAAGCCCATATCCAAGCAGGCCAGAAGGTAACTCCTGCCAGTAAATCCGGGCGAAACCAATAGGATATCGCACAAAAAGGGACTAAAAGCGCTGACAGGCATAATATGATAGTCTTTATAACTAATCGAATCTTACTGTTAGCTTGTTTCTTCATCATTTTGCTTATTGTAGCACGTTCATCCAGAGGAAACACTCATCCAAAAGCAGTAGTGGGTAATGATAATCTGAAAGGGGGATTCAATGAAAGAAATCCAAGCGTTTTTATACGATACCATGCGCGGTGCGGGAGAGATTATTGTCAACAACTACGGTAAAGTGAAGTCCAGACGGGCCAAAGACGACCGTGGTGATATAGTCACTGAAGTAGATGAACAAAGCGAGCACTACATTATATCTCGAATCCAAAAAGCTTTCCCAAACCACAATATAATCTCCGAAGAAGCCGGAGTTCTTGGTGAAGCCGAACACGAATATACCTGGCTGATAGACCCATTGGATGGCACTCGCAACTACGCACTCGGCATCCCGTTCTTTGGAGTCTCTATTGCTTTGGCTAAAGATGGTATTCCTGAATACGGAGCTGTTTATGACCCGTTGCATGATGAGTTTTTCTATGCTGCCAAAGGTCAGGGTGCTGCTCTTAACGGCAGAAAAATTCAGGTATCAACTGAGACCGAATTGGAAGATGCAGTGATTTCCATCAGTTGGCTCAGGCGTAGAACGGAACACTTGAGGTTCGTCACCTTCGTGGAACGGATATCTGAGCGCACATCCTACTTCAGAAGGCTTGGGTCTGCCGCTCTCATCTCCGCTTATGTTGCTACAGGCCGAGTTGACGCTTACATGCAGGGTGCAATAAATGCTTGGGATATTGGAGCGGGAACACTTCTGGTATGTGAAGCTGGCGGACTTGTCACCGATTTCGACAATAACCCTATTGACCTGCGTTTGCCATATACCGACATCCTGGCAGCAAACCCTGAAATCCACAAGCTGATTATGAAGGAGATTATCAAAGGAGAATGACGGATAGGAGCCTTATTCTGGCTCCTATCCGTCATAAGCTGTAATAATTACAGATAGCCGGCTACTGAGCCGAGATTATTCCGTACTGTTGTTTCGGAAGTATCTTCTGCTCTAATATTCGTCTCGACATTTTGCGTCATGATGTTGTTCTCGATGACCGTTCTGTCGGCTCTAAACAAGTCAACAGCAATCCGGTTGTCCTGTATTTCATTCTCTCTTATTATGTGGTCATGAGGCCGGCTTTCAAGTTTTCCGCATTCCTCTTCAGGAGCAGACCTTATACCATGGTCCCTGTCAGCAGCAATGCAGACTGCCTTCCCGTTTCGGGTGAAGGTATTCTTTTCTATCAACCAGTCATAACTGGTATTGCTCTCTGGATACGCAGCGGCGAATTTATCAACATATCTCGTCCAGAGAAGGACTCCATGAGCATTAGAATGGAATGTATTTCTTCGTACCACCATTCCATGGCCGTTTTCTACAGCGATGCCTGCCTGACGGTTATGAACCATCCTGTTGTCTTCTATAACGTTATCCCAGGAAAAGCCAAGCCAGAAGCCGTAGTTGCACCGGTCAGCATGGTTGTTTCTGAAGATATTGCCGCCGGAGAATGTTGCTTCAAATGCAATATTCGGAGACAATGAACCGTCATTCTCTTCAAAAAGGTTGTCGTTGCATGGCACTTTTTCACCGCTCGGGTTGAGGCCAGCCAGGAAGAATCCGTCTCCGCCGAGTCTTGCGAAATTTCTCCTGAAGACATTTCGGCAGGAATTTCGAACAATCAAAAATCCTGTTGCGTCAGCACCCATGTGCCCCAGTTGCGTATGTCCCTGACCTTCAACCCTGACATTCCAACGGCAGCAATAGTCTGCATAGTTGTCCTCAAAAGTGCTGTCACATGTGCCCCAAAGGTGAATACCATACCCACTGTTGTAGCTTGCATTGTTCCGAGCAACAACTATTCTTTGGCACTCATAGGTTAAAATGCCATTCATCTGGTGCTGGACATCGTTATCAACAATATTGCTGTCTTTTACGTCCCAAAGGAAAATGCCGCCGCCGTATGACTGGTCAGCCGGAAGCCAGATGTCTAAAAAGATAGTGTTTGCCGGGATTTCTGCAGTAGCTATGACTTGATTTTCAGTTATGGTGATATTCTCACAATTCTTGCAGTAGATACCATGGTAGTACTCCCGCAGTTTGGCATTTTTAATCGTTACACCACTGCAGTCAACGCAGGTGATTCCCCGACCTTCCCTATTCACTCCGATTAAAACGGCTCCGTTGCAATCAAGAGTGATGTTATTGGCACCTATCCTGATGCCGCTGGGTAGTACATAAACCCCTGGCTCCAGTACAGTATCTTCGACTATAACCATTCCGTCCGTTGGGACAGTTAATTTGCTGGAGATTGCCATCCGTTACTTTCCTTCCTCTCTGCCGGATGCGCATAACGCGCGAGGAGCCAGCTTGATTGTATCAAAACTAATTAATCCTTTCCAGTGCTAGATTAACTTTTCTTAGATGACTTTATGCACCTTCACTTCAACTTGAACTTTACCCCTTGTCGTGATATATTCAATTATACAAAGGTTGAACATCCTTTCACAGTTTAGCGAAGGGCTTTTTGTTAGAAATAGTAATTACAATGTTTGATGTACTAAGAAGTGATTGGCGAGCTGTTTTCGAAAGAGATCCGGCAGCAAGAAATGCGTTTGAGGTGCTTACCTATCCGGGGCTTCACGCGATATTCTGGCATCGGATTGCGCACCGCTGCTGGAGATGGAACTTGAAATCGCTTGCCAGATTAATATCTCAGGTTAGCCGGTTTTTTACAGGGATTGAAATACATCCTGGGGCAAAAATCGGGAAGGGATTCTTCATCGATCACGGCATGGGCGTAGTCATAGGAGAAACGGCCGAAATCGGTGATAATGTCCTGCTTTACCATGGCGTGACTCTGGGTGGAGTAAGCTTGGAAAAGAAGAAGCGCCATCCAACACTGGGCAATAATGTGGTAATCGCCTCAGGTGCAAAGGTGCTTGGAGCAATAACCATTGGCGATAACGCAAAGATCGGCGCTAATGCCGTCGTTCTTAAGGATATTCCTCCTGACTCAACGGTTGTTGGTATCCCAGGCCGTGTAGTAATCCAAAACGGTAAACGAGTCGATAGCGAACCACTGACACATGGACGAGGACTTGATCCTGAAGGCGAGATGATACAGGCGCTTCAGAAGCGTATAGATGCGCTTGAAGCCAGACTGAATAATATTCAATTATCCATAGAAGACAATAAAACATCAACGGAGAAATCGGTAGAAACGGATGCAACTGTTTAACACTCTCACGCGAACGAAAGAGGAATTCATACCGCTTGAGCCTGGGAAAGCAGGTCTGTATACTTGCGGGCCTACTGTCTATAATTACGCTCATATCGGGAATCTGCGCAGTTACATATTCGCTGATATACTGCGGAGGACTCTGGAGTTCGAGAACTATGATGTCACTCAGGTAATGAACATCACTGACGTCGGACATCTGACCTCTGACGATGATATAGGCGAGGACAAGATGGAAGCCGGCGCACGGCGTGAGGGTAAATCTATCTGGGACATTGCCAGATACTACGAAGATGCTTTTTTTGTCGATATTGACAAGCTCAATATTGAGCGGCCAACCATCGTTGCAAGAGCGACTGAACATGTTCCTGATATGATAGACTTGGTCAAGCGGCTCGAGGAACGTGGTTTTACCTACGAAACTGAACAGGCAGTCTATTTCGACGTAACCAAGTTCCCTGAGTACACAAAGCTGGCAGGGCAGGCGCTTGAGGAGAAAATTACAGCAGCACGGGCAGAAGTCCAGGAAGATCCTGAGAAGAAAAACCCTGCAGACTTTGCCCTTTGGTTCAAGGCGACCGGCAGATTCAAGAACCACCTGATGCAGTGGGACTCTCCCTGGGGCATGGGCTTTCCCGGTTGGCACGTCGAGTGCTCTGCTATGTCAATGCGCTACCTCGGAGAGACATTCGATATCCATACAGGCGGCATTGACCACATACCGGTCCATCACACCAATGAGATCGCTCAGAGTCAGGCTGCAACAGGAAAACCGTTCGTCCGATATTGGATGCACGGCGAGTTCCTTGTTGTCTCCGGCGGTGAAAAAATGGCAAAATCCGCAGGAGAGTTCCTCAGACTTCAAGTGCTTACCGATAAAGGTTACGATCCGCTTGCTTATCGTTACCTGTGCCTTCAAGTGCATTACAGGTCTAAGCTGAATTTCACCTGGGAATCGCTGGATGCAGCTCAGGCTGGTTACAACCGGCTCAAAGCGTTTATCGATGTTGCGAGTAGAGCCAGAGGCACTGAGCAGCCCTGGGTACAGGAATATCGAGACCGCTTCCGAGATGCCATAACCGATGACCTCAACATACCCCGCGCAATAGCGGTTATGTGGGAGATGATCAAGGAAGCCAATACCAGGAAAGAACTCGGGATACTTGACGCATTGTTCGACTTTGATCAAGTTTTTGGCCTAAAGTTGCACGAAGCCGTTGCTTCCCCAGATCAACAGGAGTTGGAGCCTGAGTTTGCTGCGCTCATCGTTGAACGGGAAAAAGCCCGGGCAGCCAAAGACTGGGCTCGTGCTGATGAGATCCGTAAAGAACTGGCCAGTGTCGGTATACTACTTGAGGACCGCCCGGAAGGCACCATCTGGCGCAGGTCCAGCCAGAGTTCATAAATCTCGCAATATGTCTCCAGAATAGGCGGTAATCCCAAGGTTACCGCCTATATTGAACCATCAGCCCCTTGAACCGCAGATTTCGCAGATTACACAGATGGTGGATGTATATTAGTTTGTGCATTTTGTCGGATAGTGCTTCCTTTCTTGAGTTTGTTCTGGCCTGTTTTTTTAGCTATTTTTTGGAACGAACTCAGGGTTTTCAGCTCAAAAATGGCTGTTTGAGTTTGTTCCGGCACTTTTTCATTTATGGATTTTAGCCCCTTTCGCGCCCCTGGAATACGATTATGTAAAGGACTCAAGTTTTTGTTGTCCATAATTATAAGACAACAACTCGGCCAAAAAGTACAGAAAAAGTGGGGATATTTTAGGGATATTTATGGGAACGGGTGTTTGGGGATGAATATCCCTGAGATATCCGCCCTGAATACATATCCAGGGCGATCAGAGTGAGTCACGAGTTGAAGAAGGCTTTTCTTGCACTACGTCAAGCTGCCGAGCTTCCTGTTGATTCTGTAATATAAATTATTCTTTTTATCCTGCAGAAATGCCAGATTTCCTCCAGCTTTCTCGCCTACTGCACCCAGTTCCCACAAACGGGAACTATGATAGATTGTACTGTTTGGTTGCGGAAACTTGATTTATCTGTCTCTTGCCTAATCTGTCTTATCAGGCGAGTCGCATGGATCAGATACACTGCCAATGTCAAAACCACCTGCCATAGCAAAACCACCAAATAGCACTAATAATGCAATAACGAGAAATAAAATGCACAATAAATCAAAACCTATGCCTGGTTGAAAGCCGCTGCCAATGTAGGGTTTAGCATAGTCATCTATGGCAGCATCCCGGCTTGCCTTTGACATCCATAAAGCGATTACAGACAGTGCTGCTGTGCCTGGTCCAATGAAAATAGTCCCCAATGGGATCTCTGCTCGCCTGACAATAAGACGAGTAATGCCAATTATGAATCCTATGACAGCTAACAGGCAAAATAACCGCAATAAGCTTGAGAAAGTCACCATCTCCCACCAGGAATTCTGCCTGACCCAATCCATACCAGCAACGAGGCCGAATATAAAGAGATAAACGACCCCAATAAATGCCAGACAGCCAACTAAAGACAGAACTGCTTCCAAGGCATTGCTTATTTTGGATTTCAATGTATTCCTCCGGCGTTTGCCTTCCTGTGGTTTGAATAAAACTCCATCAGAACTAATGTCTATATGTAAAATCAATAGGCACTGTTATCAACCTTCACCAACATCAATGGTAGTAGAATCAAACTGATACATATCAATCTTACACTTCGAGCACTTCGAGGTATTTCGCATTATTCCTCCCCCAGCCTATTTGCCGAAGTTTGGGAAGAGTGCTAAAGTAGTGGTATGAGAACAGCAGCGATTGTGATACTCGTTTTAATGGTCACTTTTGCAGCCACATCTTTGTTTGCGGCTGAAGAGGACTCTATTGCAGCAATCTTCGTCTTTGGACGCACCGGCGGATGGACTACTTCGGGATTTTCCGTCGGCGACGGCAGCTACATCGTAACCAGTGCGGATGCCCTCACCGAAACACTGCCTGGAGGTAAAACAGTGCCTATCCGCTATGCTGCCGTGGCTAGTCGATGGACTGGAGACGCATACATCGGCACAGTGGTCGCAACCGATCCAAAAGCAAGAATCGCGCTCATTAAACTGCCAGTGCCAGCCATCCCACCCGTCGCCATTGCAGGAGATGATGCTCTCTCAAGAGTAAAAAAGGCTACACTGGGCCAATTGCTCTCCGGTGACGAGGTAGGCGCGAAATTTCCAACCACACTCTACGGTCTGAAAATAGAACGCGACCCTACCAGGTTCACAGTAGGCAAATGGAAAGGAACCAATGCCTGTATTTCAGAAGTCAAAGATATCAATTGGCTCTTCCTGACGAAACTTGACCCTGAAGATGGCACTCCAAAGGCTGCGCTTGTCTCAAAACCAGGACTCGGCGCTTTGGGGATATTCTTCAGCAAACTTACGCTTGAAAACGGTCAGCAACCTGTGGTTTTTCATCAGGTACTGCCCTGTACAGCACTTCGAGCGACTCTGGTAAAGGCAGGGGTTCCGGCAGACAAACTATCCCAGCCACCATCGCTCGATGGCCCTGCCAAAGACGCAGAAACAGCTTTCCAATTAATCAGCATTGCACTGGCAACATCGAGAACTGCTCATCCGTCTGCTCTGACAATGGCTGAAGCTGCAGTGCGAGCAAGGCCTGACAATGCAATCGCTCATCTTCTGGCAGCCACGGCTCAAGCATCTCAAGGCAAACACGAGGACGCGATAAAGTCTATAAACAAGGCACTGGAACTCGATCCAAAGATTCCTGACGGTACACTGCAGAAAGGTCGGATACTCGCCGCTGCCGGTAAGCTCGACGAAGCCGAAAAAGAGTTACGCAAAGCGCTGGAAGCCGATCCAAAAGACACCCGGCCTATGCTTGATTTGGTCGCGATACTCATCGATAAGGAAGGCAAGCTGGATGAGGCGCTGAAACTGGCGAAAGATGTCACGAAACTCACTCCAGAGGACCTTGGCGGACGGATTGCACTAGCTCGAGTCCTCAAGAAGAAGAAAGACTACGATGAGGCTGAAGCTGAGCTAAAAGCAATCCTCGAAATTGCTCCGAAACTGGGTGAAGCCAGAGTCGGACTGGCAGCAACCTACGAAGCTGCAGGTAAAAAGGATGAGGCAGAGGCACAGTATCTGCTGTTGGTTGAGCAGGAGCCTGAGAATCCAGGCGCGCACCTGCTGCTGATTGATTTTCTAATCAGGTCCGATAAGAAGGATGAAGCACGCAAGGCTATCGAAAAAGCACGCGAGCTAAAACTTCAGCCGGAAGCTCTCGAGGCTCTGAAAAAGCTTGAAGAAGGACTCGGAGAAGCAGAGAAACAAGATTCTTAAGATGCAGAAGAGAACCTGAGCGCTTGCCCAGTGTTTTTAGACGAGCGCTCAGGTTTATGTATTTTTACCATCTGTACCAGCAACCCGCGGTCTGTGCATTTGCTGGTAACTTCATTCATCAATACATGCACCAGGTACCATCCCCGGCCATGTTCATCAGTCATATCCCGGTTAGGCTCAGGTATAGGCAGGCAAGCATCCTTGCCATCGTCTTCTACCTCAACAGTCAACCGGTCGTCGGATAAACTGCAGTGAATAAGGACTCTTCGGGAAGAGTCTGACCGGCATCCATGGTAAACAGCGTTGGTTACAGCCTCACCGACGGCAACTTCGATATCTTCACATTCAGATTGAGTAAAACCAGCACCTTCAGCTAAGAATCGTATGCCTCGCCTGACGAGCGCAACGTGTCTACCATGCGCGGGTATCTGGAATTCTGCATCAACAACAGGTGAAATGGGCATCCTAGCCATCCTTTCCAAATTACAAGAAGTGCATGGCAGCCAGAAAATAACCTCATGCATAAATATGTTACCCTGAAGGTTTGGCTGCCAAACACAACCTGAACAATTCGTTTATGAATGGCTGACGGAGCCGGAAATCGCTAATGGATTATACCCTGCAAGTATGCAGTTAAACTTGGAGAGGCTCTATGTTAGAACTGATATGTAGCGCCTGCAAGAAATCCTCCGAGAGATGACCCGCCGACCTCATAGTCTCTGTAACCAAGTGATAGGAACCACTGTGGTCTGACTTCGTAACGGATACCGGCATCGAGTGTCCATAGGGTCTCGTCAAGGAAGGCGATGCCAGCACGACCATATACAGTCAGTTCCGGGCAGATGGAATAGTCAGCAATCAATCCCAATGTAAAGCCGGTATTGCTCTCGGAATCGTCGAAGTTGTCCTCTACGAATAGATGAGTGATTCCTGCGTATCTGGCAGTGCTGAGTCTGGCTCCAGCCTGAGAGATGTCGAACGGGCGCTGGAAGTAGAGAGTGCCGATGTAAGTGCGGCCATCGACATCGCTTATGCGTGCGACCTCCAGACTTGCCCCAAGATTGGGATTGATGCCGTATTGGGCTTCATAGATTTGAGAATGGGCTTCGGCTCCGTAGTCGATAGAGTGAGCCGATGCAGAAAGTCTTGCTGCGCCTGGGATAAGAACAGCAGTTGGAGCCGCTGACAGATTCGCGCTTACCAGGAGCGCAGCGAGCATAAATATGATTATCCTTGCGACCAATTATTACCCTTTCTAGCGTTTACAGAGTGTTGTTTGGCTGCTCCGAGAATGGTATCGGGAGCAGTGCCACCGTTGGCGCACAATGAACAGGCACGACCGAGAGCAGCGCTATTTTCACAGTGTCGGCTGCCATAGCTTTCGAAAGTCCTATTTTCGGCGGCCAGATACCGGCAGATGCCGTAATCGGCAGCGCTGCAGGGACAGGTGCAAACCAGCAAGCCACAACAGGAGCAGCTTTGCAGACCAACTGCAGCCCGTCAATGGAACCTGAGGGCAGATGTTTGCCTGTGTCATCGGATACATCAGACTCATAACCGGTTTCGGTTATCACCCAGCAGCCGTTCAAGTGTTCCAAAGTGTAGGTAACTGGAGTGCGGCAGATTTCACCATCAGCGTTCTTATAAATGTGCTCTCCGGCGGCAGTTGCCTTGTCATCTATAATGTTCACCAGTTGAAGCTCGAATCCCTCGGTTTCCATTTCTTCAATGGCTTGAGCGGTCAGTTTATAGAACTCTGAAGACTCCATGCTACGTGACAGCTTGCCGTTCTGGTAGATTTTCACCTGGACTTCATCGATTAAAAGCGGTATCAGGATATCAGCATCGCGGGTAAGCCAGGCGTCCGATAACTGCCTTATGGCCTCTTCAGGAGTTGACGGGATGCTGATGCCTGCCTGATGAGCGTAATCAGGGCCAAGCTGGATTTTTTCGTCAGTCAGTGCGGTTTGAGTGTCTGACGGCCGAACAGGTACCTGTTCGGCAGGTGTTATTGGAGGTTCGACCTCTACTACAACCGGCTTCTCTACGATAATGACATCAGGCTGTTCTATGATGACGACAGGCTGGCTGTACCAAGGGTCGTAGTATCTCGGGTCGTATGGATAGTAAGGCGGCCTGTACTTCCGGCGTGGTGAATTGACCTTAGTTTCTCTTTCTCCGACACGGATGTATTTGTCACCGTTGTCTTGTCTGGTATTTTCAGGTCTGTAGATTCTTCCGGTGTCATCCTGAGTAGTTATTCTTTCGTCTACACGGCGGATGTCTGTTCTGGATGTAGTTTTGTCTTCGACTTTTGGTGTGACACGGCCGGATGTGTTAGATTCATCTCGTTTATGGGTAGGTCTGGCTATGTCTTCCTGCGCTCTGCGTTCAGCCTGCAAGCGTTCTGATTCAGCCTTTTGTCTGGCTTCTTCTTCCTGGCGCTTACGTAGTTCTTCCTGTTTACGGGCTTCCTCTTGCTGACGCTTGAGTTCCTGCTGGCGGAGTGATTCTTCCTGCTGTCTGCGTAACTCCTCGTCACGCTGGCGTCTTATCTGCTCCTGCCTTTCAGCCTCTTTTTGACGGGCTTCCTGTTCCTGTCTGGCACGCTCTAGTTCAGCTTTACGTCTTGCCTCTTCCTGCTGCTTTCTGATTTCTTCCTGACGCCGTGCTTCATCCTGCTGGCGTTTGCGTTCTTCTTCCTGGCGGCGGAGTTCATCCTGCCTTCGCTGGTCATCTCCACCGGATTGTTTTTTGCCAAAGGCTCCTTGTGCGTATGCAGTACAACCGGGAACATCATACAATGTGGCTGCAATAGACAAGGCAAAGAATAGAGCCAAGCCTATAAGTAGGACTTTTATTGATTTTCTGCACATTTTGGTTCCCTCCTGTCTCAGCAAAACCGTCAGCTTTATTATAACCTAACACTACCGATGTTCTGCCAGATGAGTATTATCTATTCAACCGCTTTACATCCTCTTTAGCCTCATCAACATCATCGACTTCATCTGATTTATAATCGATTCTATCAATTACCCATCGGTCATCTCCAGCCCTCAGAGTATAACTGATGTCGAACCGCTCAATTACGTTTTTAGAAATCCTATACTCATGTATACCTGAGGCAACGACCTTATTCCATGATAGCTTAACTTTTGGTGTTTGAACGTAACGGTATCTGTATCCCGGATTGCTTCTTTGGTGATGGTATAGAACTCTTCAGGATCGAGGCTGTATGAATATTTGCCGTTCCTGTAGATATCTATCTTGCCTTTTGAGTCTGGAAACAATGGAATAAGCCATTCAGGTTCTTTTTGAAGCCATGCGGTGCAGATTCTATCCACAGCTTCTTTTGGAGTCATCACTTTAGGCTGTGTATATTCCGGGCGATACACTACAACTACTGGAGGTCTTCCGCCATAAGGTCTATATGTGTGCCTGTCAGGCTGGTCTCCACGCTCGCGCGGTCGATGATACACATCCCCTGCTTCATCACTGCGTTCTACTGATTCAGGCTGCTTTGATGTTGAATCAGTATCAACCTGCCTTTCATTTCTGTCAGTAGAGTCTTTAGTCCTGTTTTTATTGACAGTTGAACCACTATCTTTGGTTCCGGACTCATCTCTTTTCCTGTCAGGGCCGGCTATGTCACCATCCCTGCGGTCATTCATAGATGAATCAGATAGTTTTTGGGAAGAACTCTCTGATTTTTCTACTTTTTGAGTAGAATCATTCTTGTTATCACTGTTTCCGGCGTCTTTTTTCTCCTCTGATGCTTTGCTATCGTTATTTGATTGCTTTTTCTTGCCGGAACCACCTATCTGTGCATAGGCAGCATCTGTAGAGATATCAAGTACAGCAGGAACAATGGACACTACAAGAAAAACTGCGAGGATTAGAACTACTAACACACACACTGGCCTGAACATGATCCGTTCCTCCTCCCTGGCTTGAGGGATATAACAATATAAAACCGGACAGGGCCAGTTTTATCTGGCCCCATCCATGGTTCGTCGAAATCTATCTGATCGATTCAGTTTAATGCAACTGTCTGAGCGATGAGCCTACTTCAGTGATTATCCATTCACTTCCACGGCGTTCAAGCTCATAGCTAACATACACTGTCTTGCGGTCCCCGTCCATTGTGAAGAACCTATGCTTGCCATAAGCTATAACTCTATCATCGCCCCGTTTCCTTATCGAGTCGTATTCGAAGTCAATAGTAGATATGCTGGCAATGGCATCTCTAGTCATGTCATGATAATCCCAGCCATCTACCGAGTATGCATAATCACCATCAAGAAGAACATGGATTTGTCTGTCAGTTCTCACATGCCTGAGTATAAGCTCAGGGTCGTTCGTCAGCCATGCGCTTCTAATATCCGAAAGCGCTCTGCCTACCGAAGAAATTGCCGGCTGCTCAAGATAATAGTCAGATTCATAGTATCTGCTATCTTTGATGACAATCGGAACTTCGATGTAGGTTACTACTGGCCGTTTGACGACGACTATTCTTGCAAACGGAATGTATGGGAAGTAGCCATAGTGATAATAGACAGACCGGTAAGAGTAGTCTGGAACGTAGTCAAATACCCAATACCCATACCTCAGCGGGCGTTCGTGTCTGGAAGGCCATCCGTGATTGTAGTAGTAGTATCCACCCTGATAACGTGGTGGTTTATAGGTCACTCGGCTATCATATTTCTCATGCGGGCGGTATGTATTGCGTTCACCTACTCTGTTATACTCATTGCCATGTCTGTTGTCCCGCATGTCAGGACGATAGTTATTGCTTCTATTATTATTGTTACTACTGTTATAGCTTCTATTGTCCTGATTGCCATATTTACTTCCATCGGACTTACGATACGATGGAGTTGCGTCAGGAGCGCCCCTATCCCTCATTGTTGCATCTGAAGGTCTAGATGGCTTCTGGACGTCAGATGGTCTATATGTGCGAGAGTCATTACGAGAGTCGTTTCTCGAATTGCTTCTGGAGTCACTTCGAGACTCTCTTTGAGAGCTGCTTCGGGAATTGTTCTGTGAACTATTGGAACCATTACTCCGCTGGCTCTCAGACTTGCGAACAGTTGATTTTTCACTGTTCTTACTCGCACTGCTGTCACGTTCTCCTCTTCTGATGACTGCGCCGGCATTTGCAATACCAACCACAACGAAGATAAAGGTGACAGTTAAGATAATGGTTTTTGTGAGGTTTAGATGTCTTTTCATGGTTTCTCCCTCCTTCACGGGAGTTAACAAGGGTGTAAATATAACACCTTCACTACCTTCATTAGTACGTTGACGTTGTGGACTATGCTCAATTGCCAGCCAGCTCAACCAGAGGCAGTAACAGGATTGTATCGTATTCTTATAGAGTTATACCCTTTTTAAGTTTTACCGATTGATGTCACCGGAATACTAAAACATTTGCTTGCAAGACTCTTCGGAGTATTTAACAAGCGCAGGACTTCATTACCGAGAGTACTACACAGTATACTAAAGTCAGGCACACTAAGAGTAGCTGCGTATTGAGGAAATCTGACCAGGAATCTTACGGCTACTTACGCCTACCGCCACGCTTTGACTCTATGTTGCGCTTAATATCGAGTTGGCGTTCTTCGCTGTCTTTCATAAACCGTGACAATCTGTCCTCAAAGGTTGCAGGAACGACTTCTCGTCTGCGGTCATGTTCATACCCAACAGTGATAGAGCTATCCTTACGCTGAACAGGCCGGGATTCGATTTTTTGGACAGCAGAGGAGTCAGCTTGCTTGGCAGACAGTTCGTAGCGGCCTTTGTCATTAACCTTGATAACTTTGACGCAAATCCGGTCGTTTTCTTTGAAATAGTCCCGGACATCGCGGACATAGGTATCAGCAATTTCAGAGATATGGACAAGGCCCATCTTCCCACCTGCAAGGCGCACGATAGCACCATAATCGGCAAGCTTCACAACCGTACCTTCGACGGTGCTTCCGATCTCCAACATTACTGAATTGGGCCGACGTTCTCCAGCTTTCACACCTTTGAAAAGTGCGAGGTTCCTGCTTGTAATGGGGGAACAGCTCGCACAGACTTTGGCCGCGCTTTGTAGCTGAGCCGCCATCTATAGGAATGTATTGCTGCGCGATTAATTCTGCAGCTACATAGATTAGTATTAAACAAGCTGTCAAGTTTGTCAAGAGCTATTTCCAGGGCCTACGCACTAAAATCCGCCAACCACAGAAGCTAGGAAGTCATTATCCCAACAGCACAAGTTAATCTTGCGTCTTACACTTCTGTTATCTGCGGTATATTTTACTTTTAGCAGATTGTGAGCGATCTGCCTTATCA
>JAKPFN010000144.1 GCA_029551395.1 Armatimonadota bacterium
CCCGTTTTATGTGGCTTTATGGAGCCCTGGGAACATGCTTGAGCAAGAATTTTATTGATACAGACCTACAAGGTAGTGATGCAGAAGTGCAGGTGAAGGGTTTTTATCTGACAGATGACCGTCAACACATTGATCTGGATACGCAGCAAAATCACTTAGCCCCACGTACTACCAGCAATTTGCTCTTCAAGGGTGCTGTGACGGAATCTTCTGCTGCAGTGTGGGAAGGGATGATTTACGTAGCGCCAACTGCCATGCAGACAGATGGCTATCAATCTTCGCGTAACCTGGTGCTAAGCAGGTCTGCTAAAGTGAATGCTATTCCCGGCTTGGAAATCTTAGCAGACGATGTACGGTGCAGCCATGGTGCCACAGTCGGTAAAATCGACGAAGAAGAATTGTTCTACCTGCAGGCGCGTGGGATTCCCTTGCTGGATGCGGAGCAATTAATCCTTGAGGGATTTTTTGGAGAAGTGTTAGAACTAACGCCTGATGAGGCGATTAAGGAAGATCTGAAATCAAAGATTACCAAAAAATTTGCTGAAGTCAGAATGAGAAGAGACCAAACGGAGGTTGGATGAAAAGAAGCAGCTTTATGCGCCCCCCAGAGCCCGAGAAACGATATGAAGTCGGAGATCGGGTTGAGGCTTTTTGCGACCATGAAAAGAATGGCCAACGGGTAAAAGGTTGGATCAAGGGCACCGTGGTGTCATTTGATGAAAAGAATGTGGCAGTGCAATTCCGGACGACGGTTTACCTTACCGATGGCTGGATGGTGCCAGATCATATTCTCTGGTTCCCGTTTGAGTCCGAGAATATCCGCCCGGTTAAGCCCCGCTCGCGCTCTGCTGAGCAAGTGACGCCGGATATGCTCTAAAGAGCGGAAGGATCAGCCCAGCGCTGAAAACTCGCCAACAATACGAATGATATCGAAGCCCTCGGCAAATGGTCGCTCGGCGAGTGCTCCATGCCGGATTGCCGTGGAACGCAGTACCGGTTCTGAGAAATAGTAGCGGTCTGTATAGGTAACATACTTCGCAAGGGCTTCGATTTTCTTATTAACAGCGGCTTCAGTAACTTCCACTAAGAAATGAGGAAAAAAACCGTAACTGCTGCGCAAAACGTCATAGCCGAGGACTGTTGTGCCGCGGAAGGCTCGTAAGGCTTCTTGTGTGACCGTTACGTGATCTTGGTGGATATCTTGGGGTGTATGCACGAACACAATTTCAGGCTTGAGCGCACGGCGTAGCTGCAGCATTTTCTCCAAAATTTCCTGACGGGAGGCCGGGAAGCGGCGGGTTTCAAAAGTTCCAACTTCGATTTGGGCATCGGTTAAGCCTAAAGTGTGCATGCTGATATAGTGCTCCTCCAGCAGGTGCTGCAGGTCGGGGTTCTTTTTATTATCCGAGAAGGTCATGCAGTAAAGGCTGGTTTGATCGATGATATCAGCGATCAGCGCACCGCAGCCGAGCTCGATATCATCAGGGTGTGCGCCTAAAAAGAGCACAGATTTACCGAAAAAAGTCATATTATGATTCATAAGCTGCTCACTTAGTAGCGATAAACCCGCCCACAACTTTGGTCATCACGATTTTGCCATCACGTTCGATGCGTTTGCGGGCGGCTTCCTCGATCTGCGTCATCACTTTCTCGAAATCCTCATGCGTCACAAATAGCGAGTTCCACAAGCGCCGATCCTCGGACATGGAGGCTCGCGTGTATTCCATAAAAGGCTTGACGGTAGGGAAGGTAAGCGGGTTTTCGAAGATATGCTGTTCCACCTTGGAAAAAAGCTTTTGCATAGTGCCGTAAATCTCGGAGGCATAGCGTGAGCTGCCAGGCATAGGCGGGATTGGCTTGCCAGTGGCTTCCTTGATGATCTCGTAAAAAACGGCTTTGTTATTGGGCATAGGTCCGGTGGTGAAAAG
>JAKPFN010000006.1 GCA_029551395.1 Armatimonadota bacterium
GGGACTGGGAATTTGGGCTCTGGAAGCTGGTTATGGACTTATCGGTGTTCTGTGGGTATTTATTCTGACCGCCGGACTCAGCACAGTGCTAAATATGGTATTTACCAGTTATGCAATCCGTTTACATAAGCAAAAAACTACTGAGCTTGCCCAAACCAGATATATATTAAAAGAATCTATCCCATTCCTTGTTCTTTCTATCTCAACCAGACTTTATGCAAAAAGCGATATATTGATCCTCACACTTTTAAGAGGTGATAAAATCACCGGTATATACAGCGCCGCATATATATTCCTGGATCTCCTTTTTGCAATCAGTCACAGCATAACAGCCGTAGCATATCCGATGGTGACTGACATGTATGTCGGAAGCAAAGGAGAGTCAGAAAAATCCACGGCTGACCTAATTATGGCTTATGAACGGCTGCATAAGTATATGGTGTTGGGACTTATTCCAATAAGCGCAATACTAATGAGCATGGGGATTGAAATTCTTATGCTCGTTTTTGGTAGGCAATATACAGGCGGCACTTCACTTTTACAAGTACTGGTTTGGACAGCACCAGTAAACATATCAGCAAACATTTCCGGCACATTTATCTCAGCTATATATAAACAGAGATTAAATGCGATTCTTGCAACAGCTGGTATGATTGTCAATATAATCTGGACAATCATATTCATCGCGCTTTACGGTGCTATGGGTGCTGCAATAGCCACACTCGGTTCTGCAGTAGTAAATACAATCGTCCATTATTATTTTGTTACAAGGACTATCGGTTCACCTAGTTTAATAAATACCTGGTTAAAGCCAATCATATGCGGCGTTATAATGGTAGGCGCAATATACCCTCTGATGGACAGTTTTTGGCTCCTGAGAGGTGTTATTGGAATCTCTGCCTACATAATTGCCATAATAATAGTAAGACCTTTTGACGCAGAGGATAAACGCTTGGTAGCATCTGTGCTGACCCGTAAGAGTTGAGAGTATTAAGGAAGGCTAAAAATGAGTTCTTTTCTGGTAACAGGCGGAGCAGGTTTTATTGGATCACACATCGTAGACAGGCTGGTGCAAGAAGGACATACAGTGCGTGTCCTTGATAACTTCTTCGCTGGCAAGATGGAAAACATTGAGCATAATCTGGATAAAATCGACCTTATCAAAGGCGATCTCAGGGATATGGACACTGTAACACGCGCTGTAGATGGTATGGAATTCATCCTTCATCAGGCTGCGCTCAGGTCCGTGCCAAGATCTGTGGAAGATCCCCTACCCTACTGCGATGTCAATATCAAAGGTACGCTTAACCTGTTAATGGCTGCAAGAGATGCAGGTGTGAAGCGGGTCGTATTTGCATCATCTTCCTCAGTATACGGCAACAATCCCGAACTTCCAAAGCATGAAAAAATGCTTCCTGATCCTATCTCTCCATACGCAGTAACAAAGCTTGCCGGAGAGGCATACTGCCGGACATTTACCCAGCTCTACGGACTGGAAACAGTCTCTTTGAGATACTTTAACGTTTTTGGGCCAAGACAAGACCCTCATTCCCAGTATGCTACAGTCATTCCCCTATTCATTACTGCAATGATAAAGGGTGAGCGGCCCGTAATTTTTGGCGATGGACACCACTCACGAGACTTTACTTACGTAAGTAATAATGTGGATGCCAATCTCTTGGCTTGCACAGCACCAGCAGCTTCAGGAGAGATAATAAATGTTGCCTGTGGGCAGAGATTCTCGCTTCTTGAGCTTGTGCAGGCTATTAATGATTTCTTAGGAACATCAATAGAACCAATATTCGCTCCTGAACGGCCAGGGGATGTAAAACATACGCAGGGCGACAACAGAAAAGCTCAAGAATTAATGAATTACAGTCCCAAAATATCATTTATGGAAGGTCTGAAGGAGATGGTCCACTGGACTTTGGCTACTTGCACGAAGAATTGATAAGACCAGCAGGCGATTATACTGTAGGAGGCTCATTTGTGAGACAGCAGATCACAGAAACACTAAAAGAAAGCGCGGAACTGAAACTAAAGGTTGCTGAAGAGCAGACTGATACAATCGAGAAAATCGTTGGCATATTTGTTGCGGCTCTGAGTAACGGAAAAAAGGTACTTTTCTGCGGAAATGGAGGCAGCGCTGCTGACGCCCAGCATCTTGCAGCCGAATTGCTTGGAAAGTTCAAATTCCACAGAAGAGCGCTCCCTTCGGTTGCTCTGAATGTCAATACTTCAGCATTGACTGCAATAGCTAATGACTATGAGTATGATCTTGTTTTTGAAAGGTTAGTAGAGGCTCTTGGCAACCAGGGAGATGTCATAGTCGGAATCTCAACAAGTGGGAACTCGAAAAATGTAGCCCGTGCGCTTGCTAAAGCTCGTGAGAAAGGCATGAAAACTGTAGCATTCGTAGGAAGCAAGCCCGGCACAATAGGCCCTAATGCGGACGTCTGCCTTTGTATCCCATCTGATGATACTCCAAGGATTCAGGAAGCACATATAACCGTCGGTCATATTATCTGCGGATTGACTGAGCAGATGTTGTTTGGAGAGCAGAAAGCGTGACAGGTGTTATCATTGCTGGAGGGGAAGGCATCAGGCTAAGACCTCTTACGCACACCAGACCGAAGCCGATGATGCCTATTGCCAATAAGCCTCTCCTGCAGTACCAGATAGAACTCCTTAAAAAGCACGGAGTTACAAATATCGTTCTTTGCGTAAGGAATGGTGTAGATAAGATTGAATTGCATTTCGGTGATGGTAGTGCGTTTGGTCTGCGTATTGTATACTCGGTAGAAACAAAACCGCTTGGAACTGGTGGAGCAGTCCGTTTTTCGGAACCTCATTGGCAGCACGATTTTGCTATCATCATGAATGGTGATGGCTTGATCGATTACTCACTGTCAGATATTGTTGACTTCCATCTAAATCGTCAAGCAGATGTTACTATCGGGCTGATGGAAGTCCCCAAGCCAACTCACTGCGGTATTGTGGATGTAGGACAGGATTCTCGTATCACAGCTTTCAACGAGCCAGACAGAACTGCCAAAAAAGCATTCATAAGCAGCACAGAGAACGCTGCTGATACGGCTACTGTGAATGCAGGTATCTATGTTATATCTCGAAATGCCCTACAGAGTATTCCATTTGGAGCCGAATGTTCTATTGAGAAGGAATTTTTTCCATCAGTGATCCGTGCCGGTAAAGCTATCTACGGATTCCCGCTACATGGCTATTGGAAGGATATCGGAAGCCCGGTAAATTACCTGCAGGCAACTCATGACCTGCTTTCTGGTAAGGTAGATGCTGAGATAATAGGCCAACGTTCTGATGGCGGTTACAGAGTCAGTGAAGATGTGAGTATTGCTCCGTCTGCTAAAGTATCTGCTAATTCATGCCTGGGATCAGGTTGTGTGGTAGGTGAAGATGCTGTAGTAGCAGGCTGTACATCGATTAGCTCTGGCTGTAAGATTGGTAATGGTTCTGTATTGGACGGCTGTGTTCTGCTAGAAAATGTAGAAGTTGGAAATAATTGCAGGCTTCGAAATTGCATAATCGACAGCAATTGCAGGATTGAAGACAGGACGTTGATAGGTGAAGGCTCAGTGATTGGTGCTGATAGTATAATCAAATCACCCTCACTGGATGCCTGAGTAACCCGGAAGTTGGAGGCGACAATGATTGTCAGAAGTAAAGCACCTCTCAGGATAAGTTTCGCAGGAGGCGGAACAGATGTTTCACCGTATTTCGAACAATATGGCGGAGCAGTCCTCAGCACTACCATCAACAAGTTTGCCTACGCGACTTTATCAACCCGAGAGGATCAGGATCTAACTGTTAGTTCGCTGGATTACGACATTGTCGCTAAATATAAATGTGATGACTGTTTCGCTTACGATGGCGAGTTAGACCTGGTCAAGGCAGTTATCAATAATGTTCGCAACACTTATACCTGGGATAATTCATTGAACCACAGGGGAATGGATATATTTATCCATTCTGATGCTCCTCCGGGAAGCGGACTGGGATCATCGTCTACAATGGTTGTCGCTTTGATCGGAATCTTCCAACGGTATCTGAACCTGCCGCTGACTAATTATGATCTTGCAGAGCTTGCGTATAAGGCTGAGAGAATAGACCTTGGAATAAAAGGCGGACTGCAGGATCAGTATGCTGCGACATTCGGAGGATTCAACTATATCGAATTCCATCCAACATCGGTAGTAGTAAATCCATTGCGAATACATCCTGAGTATCTGAACGAACTGGAATACAATTTACTGCTGTGTTACACTGGTAGGACAAGGCTTTCGGCTCATATTCTTGACAGGCAGATTGGATCTGTGAGTGAAAAGCGAGATACTGTTATGGAAGCGCTTCATGAGTCCAAGAGAATTGCAGTCGAGATGAAGAATTCTCTTCTTCAAGGCCGGTTAAATGATTTCGGCGCACTTTTACATGAAGCATGGCTACATAAGAAGAACCTGGACACGCAGATAACCAACCCAGAGATCGATAATCTTTATGAGGTTGCCCGCAAACATGGCGCTATAGGCGGAAAGATACTCGGGGCCGGTGGTGGAGGCTATCTGCTCTTCTACTGCGACTTCCGCAAGAAACACATAATAGCACAGAAGTTAGAAGAGTGTGGTGGACAGGTAGTGGAGTTTGGATTTGATTCAGCAGGCTTGCAAACCTGGATTACTAATTGATTAGCCCAACACCAGGACGGTAAAGGGAGTACTGAATTGATTGATGTAATGATGATAGTGCCTCTCCTGCCCTATCCGGTAATGGATGGAGACAGCGTCAGGCATTATAATCTTATTAAACGCCTTGCATCTGAGTGTAATATTCATCTTTTCGCCTTTGCAAAGGAAGAACACCTTGATATGGGTCTAAAAGAGATGAATAAATACTGTGCAGCAGTACATGCCATCCCCAATCGTAAAATGCCGCGTTCCTGGTGGCTTCGGCAACATGCAAAAAGCATCCTCAGAGGCGCTCCCACTTATGCTTCAGCCCATTACAGGCAGCAGATGATAGAAACAGTAACCGAATCTCTGAGAAAGTATAGATTTGATATTATACAAGTAGAGCACTCCTTTCTGGCAGAATACCTAAAGGATGCGATAAAGCTGCAGAGTTCAGCATCAACGATTCTAACCATACACAACATCGAGGCCATTAGAGCTTATCGTGTATATAAACACCAACGATGGGGCAAAGCAAAAATCATATATGCAATCGATGCCTTGCTTTTCAGACGGTTCGAACCCTGGGCGATTAAACTGCCTGATAAGTGTATTACAGTATCAGAAGCCAACAAATGTCAGCTAGAATCCACTACAGGCAATAAAGATATAATTGTTATAGAAAATGGGGTTGATACTGATATTAATCCTGTCTCCATCAATCCAGACTCTAAAGAATTGCTGTTCATAGGCGGCCTTAGTTATCATCCGAATGTGGATGGAGCTGAGTACATAACCAATGAAATATTGCCCCTGATTAAAGAGCAAATTCCCGATATCCAATTAAACATAGTTGGTAAAGCACCTTGCCCTAGAGTTCTGGTACTTGATAAAGTAGACAATGTTTCTGTATATGGTGATGTTCCTGATGTACGCCCCTGGTACGAAAGAAGCATTATGTCAGTTGTCCCATTGAGGTCTGGAGGAGGTACCAGACTAAAAATACTGGAATCCATGGGCTTGGGTGTACCTGTTGTTACCACGTCTATTGGATGCGAAGGACTTGATGTAACGCACGAAGAACACTTACTGATAGCCGATACTCCGGTAGAGTTTGCCGCATGCGTCCTAAAATTAATCGAAGACCATAACCTGAGAGATCGGTTAATTAGGAACGCCCGCCAGCTTGTTGAACGTAGATATAGTTGGGATGCAATTGCTCCACAACTGCTATCTGTATATAAGTCTCTCTTGAATAAATCAAATTGAGTTACACACGTATGAGACCTTACCTGTTTATGATCGAGCGTGGTGCAACAGGCATTGCACACATGACAGGACAGCTTACCGATGCCTTAGCTTCATACTGTGACCCTACACTGATCTGTGCGACCTCGCTGGGTAAATATGTTCACAGCAATGCTCGCGTTATAGAAGTGGATTTCCCTTCACACAAATACTATCCATCATTCTTTACTAAGATGGCTAAAATCGTTTCGCAGGTAAGGCGGGAGAAACCAGATATTGTCCACTTCATTGACGTCGCACCAGCCGTAACTCCGTTTCAAATAATGCTGCGTTCTTTTCCAATTATTCAGGTATGGCACAATGTCACTGATCATCCCGGCGATAAGAACCGTTTCTCTGGAATCTATAGAAACATCTGCCCCAGAATTGTCGATGCAATAATATTACATGGCGAGAAGTTGAAATCAGATTTTATTGCAATAAAGCCTGAAGCAGCCCCAAAACTGCGAGTACTACCACACGGCACAACCAAACTCTTCTCTGGTGTTGAAGACACTGACTATGAACAGTTTGAAGAGGACATTGTGCTGCTCTTTGGCCGGATAAACAAGTACAAAGGTGTTGATATCTTCCTGAAAGCTGCACAGGTCATACATGAGCAAATGCCGCATGTAAAATTCATCCTCGCAGGAAAAGGCGATTTAACAGCATATTCAGATCTGATAGCAGTAACAAAAGATTATGTAGAAATACATAACTACATGATTCCAGATGAGACCATACCCGAGCTGTTCAAACGTACAAAAGTGATTTCTATGCCGTATATTGAAGGATCGGCAAGTGGTGTTCTTGCCATGTCTCATGGATTTGGCAAGCCGGCTGTGATTACAAATGTCGGCAGTTTTGAGGAGTATGTTGAAGACGGGAAGACTGGACTGATTGTTCCTGCTGGCAATCATATTGCTTTAGCAGAAGCTACAATGAAGCTTCTCAAGGACGATGACCTTCGAAACAAGATTAAACATAATATCCGTATCAAGGTAGACCAGGAACTAAGCTACGATTGTGTTGCTCGAAAACTGCTTGGAATATATGAAGAGGTTATTCAGAACAAGAGGCGTTCGGCTTGAAGATAGTTATAGCCAATAAATACTACTATATTGATGGCGGCCCTGAGCGCTACATGTTCAACCTGACTGATTATCTGACCAGACTGGGGCATCAGGTAGTGCCATTCTCTGTCGCTTATGCAAAAAACCAGCCTTCCGAATATGAGCAGTATTTCGTCAAACCATCTGGAGGTGGAACTGACAGCAAACTCAATAAACTGGAAGGCGGTATAAGAACAAAGCTTCGGATAGCAGCGCGGTCAATATACTCGTATGAAGCGAAAAGGGCCTTAGAGCGGCTCATTGTCGATATACAACCAGATTTACTCTATTGTCTTAACATCGTGAATCATATTTCGCCAAGTATTATCGATGCCGCCAGTAAATATAAGATGCCTGTTATTATGCGGCTGTCGGATTATTATCTTCTTTGCCCTAGTTATCTATATCTCCGTGATGGAAATATCTGCACGGACTGTGAGCGGGGGTTTTATCACGCTTTGCGCCATAAATGTATATATGGGTCTATGTCAGCGACTATGTGCAGAGTAATCGGTATGTATTGGCACAAGGTGATAAGAGTCTACCGCAACGTAAACGCATTTGTGACCACTACACAGTTCATGCGTAATCGGATGATCAATGCAGGATTTCCATCAGAAAAAATATATCATATACCTACATTCGTAGATGTATCAAAATGGACACCGAACTACGATAATGATGGTTACATCCTGTATTTCGGCAGACTATCACCGGAAAAGGGAGTGGAATATTTACTTAAATCGTATGCCATGTCCACTATAAAAGACCCTCTGTTGATAGTCGGTGATGGGCCTGATGATTATGTAGAACAATTAAAATCTCTGGCAGCGAGTGTACAAGGTAAACAGATTACCTTTACTGGCAAGAAAAGCGGAGAAGACCTCCAAAAGACAGTCTATGGGGCAAAATATGTGGTTGTCCCTTCGCTTTGGCATGATAATGCTCCCAATGTGGTATATGAGTCATTTGCTGCAGGTAAACCAGTAATTGCAACGGCACTTGGCGGACTTCGAGAACAAGTCACTGACCAGACTGGTATCCTTGTGGAGCCAAAGAACTATGAACAATTAGCAGAGGCTCTTGATCGCTTGTCATCTTCATCTGATCTTGTGGTGCAGTTAGGGCAAAATGCCAGAGAATTAGTAGAGCAGAAACATACAATAGAAGCTCATACAGAACATCTGATACAATTATTCAACAGTGTAAAAGGCACAGTATAAACAAGGAGAGCATCTAGGATGAAACTAACGATAATTGGCGCTGGCTATGTTGGTTTAGTTAGCGCAGCCTGTTTTTCTGAGTTTGGACACACGGTAACCTGTGTTGATACGGATGAGAAGCGCATTAGTGACCTGAAAGCTGGAAAAATTCCTATATATGAACCCGGCCTTCACGAGTTAGTGGTAAAAAACGTTGCAGATGGACGTTTGAGCTTTTGTATGGATACATCCGCAGTCATTCCAGATGCTGATGCCGTGTTTATAGCTGTAGGCACACCTACATCAAGGAGGGGTGATGGCTATGCTGATATGTCTTATGTATACACAGCAGCTAAAGACATTGCACCTCATCTTACTGGATATACTGTCATTGTAGACAAAAGCACCGTACCTGTCGGTACAGCGAAGCAGGTAGCCAGACTCGTTCGTGAAACTAATCCTGATGCTGATTTCGATGTAGTCTCTAACCCTGAATTCTTAAGAGAAGGCGCTGCTATCGACGATTTTATGCGGCCTGACCGTATAGTTATCGGTGCTGAGTCTGACCGTGCTGCTGATGTTATGATGCAGATATACAAACCGCTATATCTGCTTGAAAGGCCGTTCGTAATAACCAATCTGGAGACAGCCGAGCTTATCAAGTATGCATCCAATGCATTTCTTGCAACAAAAATCAGCTTTATCAACGAAATAGCAGGTCTTTGCGAGGCTATTGGCGCTGATGTCACCGATGTTGCTCGCGGAATCGGTCTCGATGGCAGAATCGGCAGAAAATTCCTCCATGCCGGACCTGGATACGGAGGTTCCTGCTTCCCTAAAGATACCAGAGCGCTGCTGAGAATCGGCCAAGAGCACTGTGCTCCTCTAAGAATAGTGGAATCAGCCGTAGAAGTAAACGAAGGTCAAAAAGCCCGGATGGTACAGAAGATTCGAACCGCGCTCGGCGGGTCTGAAGCAGGTAAGACAATCGCAATCCTTGGACTAAGCTTTAAGCCTGAGACTGATGATATGCGCGAGGCCCCAGCTCTAACTATAGTGCCCAGGCTCATCGAAAACGGTGCCAAAGTTAAAGCACATGACCCTGTTTGTATGGAGGCCGCAACAGAGCTTCTACCCGGAGTTGACTTCGCTGACAATGCTTACGAAGCAGTAGATGGAGCAGATGCTGTCGTGCTTCTTACCGAATGGAACCAGTACCGCGCGCTTGACCTGGAAAAGATTAAAGCCTCGATGAAGTCTCCAATATTCATTGACCTTCGGAACGTTTATGACCCAAAACAGATGGC
>JAKPFN010000037.1 GCA_029551395.1 Armatimonadota bacterium
GAACTGCCGGAATGCCTGCCTCATATAGCCGCAGGGCTTGGTGGTGGGTCTCAATGTCATGGAAATGATGATGAGATCTCCCAAGACCACGGCTGGGGCCCGATGATTATGGTCTGGATGCTGACAGATGACTATGACCGGTTCTTCGAGCCAATCAAAAACGTCTTCACAAAGCTCCCAAAGCAGTTTATGGGCTATCGGACAGAGTGGTGGGCATTAGACCTCGATGAGTTCATGAAGATGCAGACAGGATGTCTTTCTCCGCCAAAATCAGCAATCGGATGGCTGCATATCCCCGAAGATTACCTCTTTGAAGTCATTAATCGACCTGTTTTCTACGATGGCCCCGGAGAAGCTGCTAAGCGGTTCAAAGCGTTCGAGTGTTATTATCCTGAAGATGCCTGGAAGCAGCGGCTTGGAGCATGTATCGGCTGGCTGTGGTCATGGGGAGTGAAGTATCACCGGCGTGCTGAACGCAGGGGAGACCAAATCACCGCTGCCTACAGTTGGTCATGGTTCGCAACCTACGCTATGAAACTGGGATTCCTACTGAACAGACGATACGCGCCCTATCACAAGTGGCTTTACAGGGAGTTTTGCAGGCTACCCAAGATAGCTCACGAAGTTGCTCCGCTCATCAAAGCAGGTTACTCAGCCAGATCGAAGCGGGACAGACAGGCAACAAAGATTATGGATATCTACGTTCATGAACTTAACCGGATGGGTTTTAAAGCCGAAGAAATGACCCCGGAATTCTGTGCGAGCCTTGCCTATACGGAAGGAATGGACCTCTACATGCTGCTGCCATCGATCCGAAAGACCATCCAGTGCGAGGAAATCCAGAACCTCAACCCATACCTGGAGATAGTCATGCCCTCATCCCGACCAACATACACCTGGGTTCAGCCGTGATGATGGCTTTTACAGGAAAAAATGGCTGCGTAAAGATCATCACATCGCATCACCATATATGCTCGGATCCCAGTACCTGGATCTGGCCGCGTTCTTAGCTGGTTTAAATTTCTTAAGATCAAAGTTATTCCAGGCTGGTTCACCTGGAGCTGTGGGATCAGGCCGTTCGGGTAACTGCCCCGAATCAACTATCCGTTCAGCACTCACATGGCCATCTAGGTAGGTTACATTCACTGTCACTCCATCTACAAGCCCTTTATTCTCTTCGCCCCAGTGCCAACCAGCGTTCTCATAGAATATAATCTGGTCAGCGGGATACTTGAAGTCGGACTCTTTTCTATACTTCGGGCCTTTACCATCGGGACCGCCAAACCATGCGGCATCCACAGCAGCCTTGTACCAGTAGGAAACAGTGGTATTAGGAGCCGGAGATGCTGGTGGTTTATCTGCTATATACCGTTCCCAGAACAGGACTTTCTGCTGTCTTCCGTGATTACACCAAATGATATCTGTATTCTTCATGTGCGTATGAAGCAGCATTGGCCACGTAGCATTCTGAGGATTCGCAGGAGGAGGGAGTATGCCGCGTTTAGTTGCGAATCTTGTAAAATCAGCAGGATTCCATACCTTTGAACCATTTAATCCTGAGGATGGCAGCATACCGTCATAATCTCCCATGTAAAGAGCAAGCGCCGTACCGAGTTCTTTCATATTACGCTGGCAGGATGGACGTGAATAAGACATTGATCTTGAATAGTTAAATACATACACGCCAAATGCAGCAATTACAGACAGAGCAACAACCAAAATTATCATCTTAGAAGGATTATAAAGCTCGCTATCTTGATCCATAACGTCTGCCTCCTTTGCTTGCGAGACATTCCGTTGACCTTATTTGTTCCCACATTATACACGACCTATGTACAAATCCCGATCCCTGCCCCCTCGCCCCTATTCCGCACTCCGCATTTGTAGTACCGGTAGTTTAAAAAGCAGAGAAGTGATATCTTTGATTACATAGAAGTATTTTACAATAAGTTATAGGTCAACACGATGAGATTACTAAATTGGAACTGCAATATGGCTTTCCGTAGGAAGCTCAACAACATCCGTG